>CALZKI010000011.1 GCA_945787995.1 uncultured Lachnospiraceae bacterium
GAAAACATACCTGAGAAAACGACGGAGAAAAACCCGGTAAATATTCCGGAGAAAAGTTCGGAGATATGTCAGGATAAAAAATTTTCCGGGCTGGGAGAATTTAGTTATTCCTTCGAGGAAGAAGAGAAGCAACCCCCGGGGGTGGCTGAAGAAATCCCGGAATCCTATGCTGTTGTTGAAGAGGCCTCTGAAAAAAGTACTTTTGAGCAGAACCGGAGGGATGATGCACCAAAAGCCGAGTCTGCAATACCTCCTGCGGAAGAAATGATCAAAGAAGTAGAACAAATTTCTTTTTTGGAAGATAAAATTGTTTCCCAAGCTGCTCGCCAACAATATCACATTGTGGGACAGATTTTCAAAACCTACTGGCTGGTCACTTACCGGGAGGAACTGCTGATCATCGATCAGCATGCGGCACATGAAAAAGTCAAATATGAGAGATTTATGAAGCAATATTTGGCCGGCGAAGTGCCGTCCCAAATGATTGCACCGCCTGTTGTGATTTCCCTTTCCGGTTCCGAGGCGGAGATATACAAATCCTATGCCGAATATTTTGAACAATTGGGATTCACGCTGGAGGATTTTGGTGGAAACGAGTATGCAATCCGGGGGATTCCCATGGAATTATTCGGTAATCGTCCGGAAGAACTGTTCTTGGATATCTTGGAAGAACTGCGTCATGACAGACCGGGCCAGAAGCCGGAAGCAGTTTTGAACAGAATAGCTACCATGGCCTGTAAGGCAGCTGTGAAAGGAAATCAGGTGATCACGCTGCAGGAGATGGAAGTTCTTTTGGACGAACTGATGACGTTGGAAAATCCCTATCATTGCCCTCATGGCCGTCCAACCATTATCACCATGAGTAAAAGTGAATTGGAGAAAAAATTTAAACGAATCGTGTAGATGGGAGCACTATGGCAGCTTGTGAAAAGAAACCAATCATCATATTGACCGGTCCTACTGCTGTAGGAAAAACCGCTTTATCTATCGCTTTGGCAAAAGCAATCGATGGAGAAATCATTTCTGCAGATTCCATGCAGGTCTATAAACAAATGGACATCGGCAGTGCCAAAATCACCAAAGACGAGATGGAAGGAGTGCCTCATCATTTGGTGGATGTGCTAGACCCACAGGAAGGCTTTGATGTATGCCGTTTTCAGAGTATGGCAAAGGAAGCTCTTGCGGGTATTTATGAGCGTGGTCGTGTTCCCATTGTGGTAGGCGGCACCGGATTTTATATTCAGGCTTTGTTATACGACATTGATTTTACAGAAACAAAAGAGGATACTGCTTATCGGAGAGAACTGTCAGAGTTAGCCCGCACAAAGGGAAATCATGCCCTGCATGAAATGCTGAAGCAGGTGGATCCGGAATCCGCAGAAGCAATCCATGAAAACAATGTCAAACGAGTGATACGGGCGCTGGAATTTTATCAGGAAACGGGAGAAAAAATTTCTGCCCACAATGAGCAGCAACGGCTTCATGAATCCCCCTATCAGTTTTGTTATTTTGTTCTTACGGATGATCGTAAAACTCTCTATGAAAGAATAGACGAGCGGGTGGATCTTATGCTGGAACAGGGGCTGGTGGCGGAAGTACAGGCTCTGAAAGAACAGGGGTGCAGGGCAGATATGGTTTCTATGAAAGGTTTAGGATATAAAGAAATATTAGCTTATCTGGATGGCCAGATCAGCCTGGAGGAAGCGGTATATATCATAAAGCGGGATACCAGACATTTTGCCAAAAGGCAGCTTACCTGGTTTCGCAGAGAACGCGATGTGATCTGGCTGGACAGGCAGGCATATCAGGATGAAGCTTCCATCCTGGAAGCGATGCTTTGTATTTTGAGAGAACAAAATATTTACATGGCGAAGTAACCAAATGAGCAATCGGAAATGCATTTCCGAAAAGTTACGAAGCAGCGATTTTGCGAATGGGGTTCTGAATAGATAGAATAAGGTGAAATAATATAAATTTGAGGAATGTAGTTATGTTACAGGAAAAAGAATTGCAAAAAGCATATGAGGCACTGGGAATTTCTGAAAAAGTGTTTCAGTTAGGTCAAAAACAGGAAGCTGAGTTAAAGGACAGATTTGAAGAGGTCGACCGTGTAGCTCAGTTGAATCAGCTGAAGGTGATCCGAGCAATGCAGAAGGCCAAGGTTTCCGAAGCCTGCTTGCTTGGCACAACCGGATATGGTTACAACGATATCGGCCGAGATACTTTGGAACAGGTATATGCTAATATTTTTCATACGGAGGATGCACTGGTAAGACCGCAGATCACTTGCGGTACCCATGCTCTTGCATTGGCACTTATGAGTAATTTACGACCCGGCGATGAGCTCCTTTCTCCTGTAGGCAAACCCTATGATACATTGGAGGAAGTGATTGGTATCAGGCCTTCCCGGGGTTCTCTGGCGGAATATGGCATTTCCTACCGTCAGGTAGATCTGCTGGAAGACGGCGCCTTTGATTATGAACGAATCAGAACAGCAATCAATGAGAAGACAAAGCTTGTAACCATACAGCGTTCCAAAGGGTATCAGACGCGTCCCACCTTATCAGTAACCAGAATCGGGGAATTGATTTCCTTTATCAAAGAAATCAAACCGGATGTGCTTTGTATGGTTGATAATTGTTACGGCGAATTCGTTGAAACCATGGAACCTTCTGACGTGGGAGCAGACCTTGTGGTTGGCTCTCTGATCAAAAATCCGGGAGGTGGATTGGCTCCTATCGGAGGCTATCTTGCAGGCAAGAAGGAATGTATTGAGAACGCTGCTTTCCGCTTGACTTCTCCGGGACTTGGCAAAGAAGTGGGTGCTTCTCTGGGCGTATTGCCTTCCCTGTATCAGGGACTGTTTCTTGCGCCTACGGTAGTGGCTTCGGCTCTGAAATCAGCCATCTTTGCAGCAAATCTGTATGAGAAGGCAGGATTTTCAGTGATTCCCAATGGTACCGAGAGCAGACATGACATTATTCAGGCTGTGACCTTAAAATCCCCGGAGGGAGTAGAAGCCTTCTGTCAGGGGATTCAGGCGGCAGCCCCTGTGGACAGCTTTGTGACGCCGGAACCTTGGGATATGCCCGGCTACGACAGTCAGGTGATCATGGCTGCAGGAGCATTTGTGTCCGGATCTTCCATTGAACTGTCTGCAGACGGTCCCATGAAGGAACCTTATGCAGTATATTTTCAGGGTGGCCTGACCTGGCCTCACGGAAAACTGGGAATCCTCACAACCTATCAAAAAATGGTAGATAAAGGACTGATTTTATGATAAAATTATTTCGTTTTTTAGAAGTGTAATGGGGTGAAATATGCGTAAGAATAATTGGGCATGCTTTTTGTTAATTCTTGCAGGTGTTGTCATTGGTGGCGTGATCGGCAACTTGTTTCCGGATAGCTGGCTGAACTACGGTCAGACTTTCGGTCTGAGTCAGCCTCTGGTTTTGGATTTTGGTATTCTTTGCCTTACCTTTGGCCTTACCATTAAGATTACCATTGCAAGCATTATCGGAATTGCCATTGGTATTTTGATTTATAGATTCATTTAATTCTGTCCCTTGGGCATGGTTGTGTTCAGGGATACCGAATGAAAGATTCAAAAATTGTTCAAACTGATAAAAGTGGTTTGCCTTACGAAAGATTCCAGAGAAGCGGAAGTGATTCCCTTACCGATCCGGAATTGCTATCCATTCTTTTGCAAACCGGTTCCGGGGATAAAAACGTTCTGGAACTGGCTTCCCAGGTGATGGAAACCATCCGGTACTATGGACCCGGCTTAACCGGGCTGGCAGGTGTGCCGTTTTGTGAGCTGAAGAAGCTGGAGGGCATAGGAACTGTGAAAGCAATCCGTCTGAAAGCGGTAGCGGAGATCAGCAAAAGGATCTGGCAGACGGATGCACATAATAGGCTTGTGTTTTCATCCCCTTCTACGATTGCTGCATATTATCGTGAGCAACTTCGCTATGAACAGGTGGAAAAGGTAATCCTCCTTGTTCTGGATACCAGAATGGGATATCTTGGGGAGAAGGTATTAACAGAGGGAACCGTAAATGCATCCCTGATCTCACCCAGGGAATTGTTTATCTATGCACTGCAAATGCAGGCTGTTCACATGATCCTTCTGCACAATCATCCCAGCGGAGATGAACATCCCAGTAAACAGGATATACAGATTACAGAGCGTATTTCTGAACTTGGAAAAATGATGGATGTGGATTTGCTGGATCATATTATAATTGGCGGATTACACTATTATAGCTTTAAAGAACAGGGTTTGCTGCAATGAACAGTGACCTGATTTACAGTATATTATGATAGGAAAGGTGGTACCGGGTACATGAATTACAATGCTTTTGGTATTGATCTTGGAACCAACAACATTAAAATTTACAATCGAGCAGACGATGAGGTATTTGTGGAAAAAAATATGATTGCCCTTACCAGCAAAGGACAGTTGTTTGCCTATGGGGATGCAGCCTTTGATATGTACGAAAAGGCTCCCAGTAATATCCATATTTCATTTCCACTGAACAACGGTGTGATTGCTGATATTAAGAATATGCAGGTGTTGCTTAAGTATTTCGTTTCTGATCTGATGCGACAGAATGTGAAGCCTGCGGAATACTATATTGCTGTACCCTGGGATGTAACCGAAGTAGAGAAGAGAGCTTTTTATGATTTGGTAAAGGATTCCGGCGTACGCCCCAAAAAAGTAATGGTGGTGGAGAAATCACTTGCAGATGGTCTGGGTATGGATATCGATGTAAAAAATTCCCAGGGCGTACTTGTGGTCAATGTGGGCTTTGATACCACAGAAATCTCTATTTTATCCTTAGGCGGCGTGGTATTAAGTAAGCTCATTAAAGTTGGCGGACGCAAATTTGACGAAGTCATCAGAAATGCGGTTCGAAAAGAATTTAATTTGATTATCGGCGGAAAAACTGCAGAATTTGTTAAGATGAACATTAAAGAACTGGAAACAGAAAACAAAGCCGCTGTGGTATACGGTAGAGATATTGTTACCGGTCTTCCTGTGGAGCGTGAAATCCCTACCGATCTGGTTTGTGAGTGCCTGGAAGAATTGTTTTCCACGATCATCGATAACGTTAAAGTGATTCTGGAGAGAACACCGCCGGAATTGTCTGCAGATATTTATAAAAACGGTCTCTATTTGACAGGCGGAGCTTCCCAAGTGGCGCATTTGGCTGAAAGGCTCAGCAAAGGTACCGGTTTGAAGGTGAACTGTGCTGAAAATCCGGTTGGTTCTGTAGCACTTGGCTTGTCAAAAGTAATCAAAGACGATCACTACAAATCGATAGCTTATTCAGCAATTGAAGGAATGGGTAAATGAGTCCAGTAGTTAAGCAAAAAGGAGAAAGGTTTACTCTGCCGAGTAAATATCTCCTTTTTATTTTATCAATTTTATGCGTAATTCTTTTGATCATTACGTACAAAACCAATTTCATAAGCAATACATTGAACAGTGTTGCCGGAGTGGTGGTGATTCCTTTCGAGAAGGGAATCAGTCGGGCCGGTGTATATCTGAGCAACCGTACGGAACAGCTGAAACAGATTAACGAGCTGTTGTCCGAGAATGAGCGTCTGCAAAAGCAGGTGGACGAACTGACTGTGGAAAACACCAAAATGCAGCAGGAAAGATATGAACTGACAGCCCTTCGGGAATTGTTTCAGTTGAAAGATGACTATGCCGATTATCAGATGACAGGTGCCCATGTAATTGCCAGAGATGCAGGCAACTGGTTTTATTCCTTTGTCATTGATAAGGGCAGCAATGATGGGGTAGAAAAGGATATGAATGTATTGGCCGGCGGCGGTCTGGTAGGCCGGGTAGTGGATGTGGGCAATACCTGGTCCAAAGTGAAGGCTATTATTGCAGATGATTCCAACGTTTCGGCGAAGATTCTTTCCACCTCGGACAATATGATTGTATCAGGAAGCCTGGAACAATATGCCTCCGGTCAGATTCCTTTTACCCAGCTGCTTGACAATGATAATCAGGTGGCTGTGGGAGATAAGGTTGTGACCTCCAACATCAGTGACAAGTTTTTGCCCGGTATTTTGATAGGATATGTTCATGAGATCAATACGGATGCAAACAATCTGACCAAATCAGGCTCTATTATCCCTGCGGTTGATTTTGAACATATTGAAGACGTACTTATTATTCTGGAACAGAAACAATATATCGAAGAAGACAAGAATCAGAATGAAGAAATTGATTAGTGCTGCCATCTTAATATTTGTGTGTTTTGTTTTGCAAAGCACAGTATTCAGAGCCATCAGCTTTGGTGGGATTATTCCAAACCTGATGGTGGTTCTTGCTGCTTCTTTCGGGTTTATGCAGGGAGAATTTGCAGGTCTTCTGGTGGGCTTTTTTTGCGGCATGTTTATGGATGTGTTTACCGGCGATGTATTTGGAATCTATTCCCTGATCTATATGTACATTGGCTATATTAACGGTAAATTCAGTTATATTTTCTACCCGGAAGATATCAAACTCCCCATTGCACTCATTGTGGGCAGCGATATCACATACGGATTGATCTGCTATGTATTTTTGTTTTTGCTGCGGGGAAGGTTTCATTTCCCGTTCTACTTTACCCATGTAATCATACCTGAAACAGTATATACGATTATTGTTACCTTGTTTTTATATCCGCTGATCTTATGGATTTATAAAAGACTATTGAAGGCAGAGAAAGGAAGCGAGAATAGTATTGTTTGAACATGTGAAAGAAAGCTTTCTCAATATGGTCCTGTCAAGATACTTTTTCATGATACTTGTGGTGGTTCTGATGGGAGCCGGATTGATATACAGAATTTTCTCTTTACAGATTGTAAATGGCGAATCTTATCTGAACAATTTTCAGTTAAAAATAGAAAAACAGCGCAGTATTCCTGCTTCCAGAGGAAATATATATGATGTGAACGGAAAACTGCTTGCCTATAACGAACTGGCATATTCCGTAACCATAGAGGATGTATATCCCTCGGGAACAGATAAAAATGAAAATATTAACAGTACCATATATGAAGTATTGAAAATATTAAAGAAGAATGATGATGATATTTTACATGAATTCAATATCATTCTGGATAATCATGGCCGCTATCAGTTTAATGTGGAGGATACCGCATTATTACGTTTCCTGGCAGATGTGTATGGACATTCTTCCGTGAAGGATCTTCGTTATGAAGAAAAAACGGCTACACCGGATGATGTGATGGAATATTTGTGCGGAAGAAAAAAATTTGCTATCGGTGCTTATTTTGATCCGGAGGATAAAAACAGTTTTCGTGTAGGGTATGGCTATACAAAGCAGGAAACACTGAATATCTTAACGGTTCGATATGCATTGAATGCCAAAAGCTTCCAGAAGTATATTGCTACCACCATTGCAAAGGACGTAAGCGAACGTTCTGTTGCAATGATCATGGAAAATAAGGACAGCTTGCCCGGCATTTCCATTGCCGAGGATACGATCCGAAAATACAACAACAGTAAATATTTTTCTCAGATCATAGGGTATACAGGTAAAATCGATCCGGAAGAGCTGACTTCGCTGCAGGCAGAGAATGAACAGTATGATTTGAATGATATTGTGGGTAAATCCGGTATTGAGAAATCAATGGAAACCAAACTACAGGGTATAAAGGGATACGAGAAGGTATTTGTGGATAATGTGGGTAAGGTGATCGAAACCAGTGAGAGAACGGAATCCACAGCCGGCCATGATATCTATTTATCCATTGACTCCGAAATACAGATTGCAGCTACGGATATCCTGGAAGAAAAGCTTGCTTCCATTTTGCTGTCTAAAATCCGAAATATCAAGGAATACAATCCTTCCGAAAATGCAAGCAGCAGTGATATTGTTATTCCCATCTATGACGTATACTATGCCTGTATCAATAACAATATTATTGATATAGATCATTTTACCGAAGCGGATGCTTCTGCTACTGAAACCGCTGTTTTGGAGGCATTTACAGGGAAGCAGGAGAAGGTGATGGAATGTCTTCACAGCGAACTGTATGAAAACCATACACCTTATAACAAATTGTCCAAAGAATATCAGGTCTATCAGAGCTATATCGTCTCCGCATTATATAGTGCAAAAGTATTGAAAAGTGATGAAATCGATAAGAATGATGCCACATATATTGCATGGACCACCGATGAAACCATCAGCCTCTACGAGTATTTGAGTTATGCCATTTCCATGAATTGGGTGGACGTGTCCAAATTGAACATGGAATCCCAGTATTCCGATTCGACTGAAATATTTGAACAGACTGTAGGGTATATCGATGAGATGCTCACAGATAACACCGGCTTTCAGAAGAAGATATACAAATATCTTTTGAAAGAAGACGGAATCTCCGGACGTCAGATTTGCCAGATACTGATTGATCAGGATGTGCTAAAACTGAGTGAGGAAGACAGAGAACGATTCGAGTCCGGTGGGGAATCTCCGTATAATTTCATGATGAAACGGATAGAATGTCTTGATATCACACCTGCCATGCTGGCTTTGGACCCATGTTCCGGCTCTATTGTTATTACCGATGTGAATACCGGAAAAGTCATTGCACTGGTTTCCTATCCGAGTTATGACAACAATAAAATGTCAAATGGTGTAGATCCGGTGTATTACGCCGGCTTGCGTGAAAATCTTGCCTCTCCTTTGATCAACTATGCTACTTACCAGAAAACTGCTCCGGGTTCTACTTTTAAAATGGTTTCCGCTACTGCAGGCTTATTGGAAGGAGTTATCTCTACCACCGATACGATACAGTGTAACGGTATCTTTGATAAGATGGATAATCCACCTAAGTGCTGGATCTATCCACGAGGAACCCATGGCAAAATAAATGTGAGTGGCGGCATAAAGAATTCCTGTAACATTTTCTTCTATGAAGTGGGGTACCGTCTCAGCATGATCGGTGATACCTTTCATAATGAGATCGGCTTAAATATGCTTGCCAAGTATGCGGATATGTATGGTTTATCAGAAAAAACGGGCATTGAGATAGAGGAAGCAGAGCCGGAGATTTCTGATCTGGACGCAGTGCGTTCTGCAATCGGACAGGGTACCAATAACTATACTACAATAGGTTTATCCAGATATGTGACCACTGTTGCCAACAGCGGTACATGTTTCAATCTTACCTTATTAGACAAAATTACCGATCATGATGGAGACGTGCTGGAAAATTGTACGGCTGAAGTGAGAAATACGATTTCCATGGAGCCGGGGTATTGGAAAGCAATTCATACCGGCATGCGTGGTGTGGTAGAAAGCAAAGCGTATTACTCCAATCTGGGTATCAATGTGGCAGGCAAGACGGGAACGGCGCAGGAAAGCAAAAGCCGTCCCAACCATGCTCTTTTTGTCAGCTATGCACCCTACGAACAACCGGAAATCAGCGTAACGGTTCGGGTGGCACATGGTTATACTTCCGACTATGCAGCCCAGATCGCAAGAGAAGTGTATAAATATTATTTCCATTTGGAAGATGCGGATAAGATCATTACAGGTAACGCTACAGGTATCGAACAGGGTACCATTAACGGCGACTAGGAGGCTATAGTGAAGAATTTAGTGACGATAAAAAGCTTTAAAAACGGATTGTCCATTATTCTGGATAACGCTGCGGATTTTACAGACCTGCGACAGGCTGTGGCAGATAAATTCAAAGAAGCGTCCGGATTTTTTAAGGATGCAAAGATGGCAATTTCATTTGAAAACAGAACACTTTCCGAAGAAGAAGAAAAAGCTCTGCTTTATGAAATCAACGAAAACAGTCAGGTGGAAGTGCTTTGCGTGATCGGTAAAAACGAAGCTACTGAAAAGCAGTTTCTGAAGGCATTGACCCAGCTGGAAGAGCATGTGGCCAGTGCAGGAAATATGGCTCAGATTTACAAGGGAAATGTGAAAAATCATAAGCGGGTTGAGGTAAGTGAAACCATTGTGATTCTGGGAGATGTGAATCCCGGATGTGTGGTGAATTCAGATAAGGATATTATTGTTTTGGGAGGTTTGTACGGTCAGGCCAACGCAGGCCGGGACGAAAAGGAAGGTCACTTTGTGGTTGCACTGGAAATGGCTCCTGAAAGACTTACCATCAATCACTATTCTTATCATTTTCAGGACAAGCATAAATGGGGCATAAAACAGAAAATTCAGCCTAAAATTGCCTATGAAACAGCCGGTGAGATTTCTGTAGATACTGTTTCAAGAGAAGTGTTTCAAAGATTGGTGAGTTCATGTTAACACCTTTTCAATTCCGTAATTATAATTTCAAATTAATACTATATGTGATCTGCTTATCCGTAATTGGCGTATTTATGGTGGGCAGCGCCAGAGAATCTTTACAGCAGAGGCAGCTGGGAGGAGTTGCCTTCGGCATTTTTATCATGCTTGTGATTTCCTTCATCAATTATTCTTTTGTGTTAAAGTTCTACTGGCTGCTCTATGGTCTGAATATATGTCTTCTTGTGCTGGTAGCTGTTTTCGGTACCACAAAAGGGGGAGCCCAGCGTTGGGTGAATCTGTTCGGTATTCAGTTCCAACCCTCAGAGACTGCAAAAATATTGTTGATCCTATTCTTTGCAGCGTTCCTGATGAAGCATCATGAGGAAATCAATACAATCAAATATATCGGCATATCCATCGTTTTATTTTTGCCGGTGTTGTTGCTGATATACAAACAGCCGGATATGTCTACCAGTATCATGGTCTGTCTGCTGTTCTGTGTTCTGTTATTTGTGGGAGGCATCAGTTTGAAACTGGTGGCCGGTGTGCTGGCAATTGCCATACCTGTATTTATCATAGCACTCACGTTGGTGTTACAGCCGGATCAGACCTTGATCGAAGATTATCAGCAGAATCGTATTCTTGCCTGGCTGAATCCTGTGGAATATGCAAATGCAGAAGCCTATCAACAGACCAACTCCGTAATGGCCATCGGTTCCGGACAACTGCTGGGGAAAGGCTACAAAAATAATGAAGTCAGTTCCGTGAAAAACGGTAATTTTATTTCCGAACCTCAAACCGATTTTATCTTTGCGGTTGTGGGAGAGGAACTGGGATTTGTAGGCAGTTGTGCTGTAATTGTATTATTGATTTTCATCTCAATTGAATGTATTATATTAGCTATGAAAGCAAAAGATATTGCCGGGTCGGTGATATGTGCCGGGGTCGGTTGCCTGATTGCTTTTCAAGGGTTCATCAATATCAGTGTGGCTACCCAGGTAATACCCAATACGGGTATTCCGCTGCCTTTTGTAAGCTATGGATTAACCTCGGTGGTCAGTCTGTATATGGGGGTGGGATTTGTGTTGAATGTGGGGTTACAGAGAAAAAGACAAACCACCAGTATTTTATCTTAGCTATAGGGATATTTTTACGTCAATAAACCAGAGAGGTATTTACAATGAACATTGCTTTAATTGCACATGATGCAAAGAAGAAACTGATGCAAAACTTCTGTATTGCGTACCGAGGAATCTTAAGCAAGAACCAATTGTTTGCTACAGGTACCACCGGTCGCCTGATTGAAGAGGTTACCAATTTGAACATACATAAATATCTGGCAGGTCATCTGGGCGGTGAACAGCAGATCGGTGCCCAGATTGAGCATAATCAGATTGACCTGGTTATTTTTCTGCGTGATCCTATCACACAGAAATCACATGAACCGGACGTGAACAACGTAGTAAGACTTTGCGACATGTATAATATTCCGCTGGCAACCAATCTTGCTTCTGCGGAACTGTTGATCAAGTCTTTGGACAGAGGAGACTTAGAGTGGCGTGAGATGTATAGATAAACGCATTTTTGTCTGCATTTTGTGCCTGGTTCTCATGATGCCTTTGGTGGCATGTGGGAATACCAAGTATGATTTGCCTTACAAACGGAATAATGAAAGTAGCAGTTTGAGTCTTGCCGGGCAGAATACCTTGAAACAGCTTGCCACCCCTTTTGCATCCGAATTGTGTATTTCTACATCGGATAAAGGAAACGCAGAAGTGGATCTGGCGGAAATTTCTGCGGCAGGTTTGTTCGATTTGAATAAAAAGAAGACGATTTACGCAAAAGGGTTAAATCATGTTCTGCATCCGGCCAGCCTGACAAAGGTTATGACCGCATTGGTAGCCTTGAAGAATTGTCCTTTGGAGGATGTTCTTACAGCTACGGAAAATGTAAAGATCACGGAAGCAGGGGCCCAACTGTGCGGTTTGAATCCGGGAGACAGGATGACTTTGGATCAGGCGCTTCATGTACTGCTGATCTATTCTGCCAATGATGTGGCAGTGATGATAGCAGAGCACGTGGGAGGAACAGTTGAAAATTTTGTGAACATGATGAATGAAGAACTGTTGGCACTGGGTGCTACCAATTCTCATTTTATGAATCCCAATGGTTTGACGGAAGAAGACCATTATGTGACTGCCTATGATATGTATTTGATCTTCAATGAAGCAATTCAATATTCTGCCTTTACGGAGATCATTCAGATGAGTACCTACGATACTGTGTATTATGACGGCAATGGCGTGGAAAAGGAACTGAAGGTAGAGAATACCAACCTGTATAAGAAGGGAAATTATGAATCTCCCTCCGGCGTAACTGTGATCGGTGGAAAAACAGGAACTACCAATGCGGCCGGACATTGCATTATTCTGTATGTGAAGGATACGGCAGGCAGTCCCTATATTTCTATCATGATGAATGCAACCTCAAGGGATTCTTTATACGGTAAAATGTCAGATCTGTTGCAGGAAGTGCAGCCATAGTTTGTCACGGTTTTTGTTAAAAAAGTATATTTTTTCTATAAATCGTGTTGTATTTTTGTTTCTTTTTGAGTATAATCAATATACCAAATAACAATTAAATATGTTATAACAAAATCTATTTTACTTTAGGAGGGCTAGCCAATGGTTCAGTTAATTATAGGAGAAAAAGGTAAAGGTAAGACAAAAGAGTTATTGGATAAAGTCAATAAAGAGATTCAGGACATTACCGGCAATGTAGTTTATTTAGATAAAAATACAAGACATATGTTTGAGTTAAACAATAAGATTCGTCTGATTGACTGTTCTGAATATTTACTGGATTCTCCGGATGCTTTTGTTGGATTTGTTTCCGGTATTATTTCACAGGATCATGATCTGCAGAAGATGTATCTTGACAGTCTCATGAAGGTAGCTAAAGTGGAGGCTGACGGAGTAGAAAGCATTCTGAAAAAACTGGAAGTGGTTAGTGAGAAGTTTAAAATAGATTTTGTTATTAGCGTTTCTGTTACAGAATCTGATTTATCAGATGAAATGAAAGCAAATGTAATCTTATCTCTGTAAAAACAGAAGAAGTACAAAACATATCATTTCTTATAAAGTAAATTAAAAACCTCGGATAGATTCCGAGGTTTTTTTGTGGTATGATTGTATAGGATTAATTAAAAGGTGGTAAATCGATACAATATGGCTGAACAACACTCCGGACAAGCAAATAAACGTTCCTCTAATATAAATATCGGAATTATTGTCTTTGCGATCATTTTTATTCAGATATTGGTATCAGTAGTATCTTATTTCAATACAAAGCATATTATTCCTTACGAAGTAAAAAAGGGGTCCCTGTCTTCCAATAACATTTATCAGGGAATTGCCCTTCGCGATGAAACCATATGCACCGGTACAGATTCCGGGTATGTGAATTATTATGTTCGAGAAGGTACCCATGTGGCGGTTGGAGATCTGGTATATACTGTTGATGAAATGAAAAACGCTGCGTCTGATGCACCTGCCCAGACGGACAGTCAGTTGAGCGAAGAAGATCTGGCGAAAATGAGAGGCATTATGAGTAATTTCTCCAGCCAGTTCGACGAAGCTCATTACAAAGATACGTATTCCCTGAAAAGTAATATTCAGAGTAAAGTGGTTGAACTTGCAAACTATGAAATGCTTGCCAATGCGAACCGTCTGGAGAGCACCAATTCTCATTTGGTTCATTATAATTATGCTGGTTCCTCCGGCGTAGTGGTATATCATACGGATGGATTTGAAAACCTTCGTTTTGAAGCCTTGACCAATGAGATGTTTGATACGGAGAATTATACGGAAGTGGCTATCAAGAATTCCGATCTGATTGATTCCGGTGAAGCAGTGTACAAGATTTGTACCAATGAAGACTGGTCCATTGCCATTCCCGTGGAAAAAGCCATGGCAGATCTTCTGGTAGAAAAAGAGTATGTGGAAGTCAAGTTTTTGAAAAATCAATATAAGTCCTGGGCTTCTGTCAGTTCTTTTACCAATGCGAATGATGAGACCTTTGTGAAATTGTCTTTCACAAACTCCATGATTACTTTTAGTACAGAGCGTTTTATCAATATAGAACTTTTGTTGGAAAACGAAAGCGGCCTGAAAATTCCTAATACCTCCATAGCGGAAAAAGAGTTCTTTATGGTACCGAAAGAATATATTACCAAAGGTGGAAAACAGGGTAAGGAAGGTGTTCTGAAGGAAGTCATTAATGATGAAGGAAACGTGACTTCACAGTTTGTTCAAACCTCCATCTACAGTGAAACGGATACAGAGTATTATCTGGATGATATGGCACTTCGTATAGGTGACAGATTGATCATGCCTGATTCTACGGAATCCTTTATCATCAATGAGCGAGACACCGGTTCTTTGATTGGAGTCTATAATATCAATAAGGGATATGCGGAATTCAGAGAGATTAATATTTTGTACCAGAATGATGACTATGCCATAGTAAAACCCAATACCACTTATGGATTAAGTGTATACGATTATATAATTTTGGATGCCGAATCCGTGTCTGACAATGAGATGCTGTACGGAAATTAACAGAGTGAAGAGGATATATATGATTTCTGATAATATTGCCAAGGTTGAGAACGCAATACAAGAACATTGCATGAAGGTGGGAAGAGATTCCCGGGAGATAACGCTGATTACCGTTAGTAAAACAAAACCCGTGCCAATGCTTCAGGAGGCCTATGATGCCGGTTCCAGAGATTTCGGTGAAAACCGGGTACAGGAGCTGGTGGATAAATATGATAAACTGCCTGACGATATCAGATGGCATCTGATCGGCCATTTGCAAACAAATAAGGTGAAATATATCGTGGACAAGGTATATATGATCCACAGTGTGGAATCCTTACGACTGGCACAGGAAATTAGTAAAGAAGCCGTCAAAAAGAAAGTAACCGTGAAGGTGTTGGTTGAGGTAAACATCGGGAATGAAGACAGCAAGTTTGGCCTGCCAAAAGAAGCAGTGATTCCTTTCCTGAAAGAGATTAACGAGCTTCCGGGTATACATGTGGAAGGGCTGATGGCAATTGCTCCTATCTGCGAAAATCCGGAAGAGAATAGGATGTATTTTCAACAGATGAAACAATTATCTGTTGACATAATACGGGAAAACATTGATAATGTGAATATGAATGTTCTTTCAATGGGGATGACAGGAGACTATCAGATAGCTGTTGAAGAGGGTGCCACCTATGTGCGTGTGGGTACCGGAATTTTTGGTGAAAGGTGAGATTTGCAATGGGAGTAATGGACAAGTTCTTAAATGCAATGAAGTTAACAGATGAGGATAATGATGGCTTTTATGATGAGGAAGACGGCGATTACCTGGATGATCCTGAACCCATAAGAAAGCCGGCACCTGCCAAAGAAGAACCGGCTGAAGAACCGGGTAAGAAAGTTGCACCCAAAGTAAGCAGTATTAAATCCACAAAGAAAACAATGGGTACTACAGGCATGGAAGTATGTGTCATTAAGCCTACTGTTTTTGAAGATGCCATGGAGATTACCCAGACATTATTATATAACAGAACTGTAGTGCTGAATTTGGAAGGACTTGATGTAAACATTGCTCAGAGAATTCTTGATTTTACCTCCGGATCCTGCTTTGCGATTCAGGGTAACTTACAGAAAATCTCACATTATATTTTTATCATTACTCCAAAGAGTGTAGATATTTCAGGTGATTTTCAGGAAATTTTTGGCAACGTATTTGATGTTTCTTCAGGCTTGTAGTTCAGGTTTTATTTTTCTTTAAAAAAGAGTATATATTCAAAGACTTCTTGAGATAATCAGGAAGTCTTTTCCTATATTATCGTTATATTATTATCGTTATATATAACTGAAAAAAATATCGTATAAAAACAGGAGAGGAAAAGCACACATGGAAAGAATGAATATTTTGTATCAAAGCAAACCCTGCTATGATATCGTTTTTACAGATTCCTTTGCTGATCTGGCAAATGAATTGTCCCTTTTATCCGAAAACAAACGCAAGGCCTGTATTGTTACGGATTCCAATGTATATAGCCTTTACGCCAACCAGGTTAAGGAAGCCATAGAGGGTGCTTTTGAGCGTGTGATCATATATCAGTTTCCTGCCGGTGAGGAAAATAAGACACTGGATACGGTAAAAGGGATCTATAAGACACTGATCGAGGAAAAATTTGATCGTAAGGATCTGTTAATTGCATTGGGCGGCGGTGTAGTAGGAGATTTAACAGGCTATACCGCAGCGACTTATTTAAGAGGCATTGATTTTGTGCAGATTCCTACCACCTTGTTATCCCAGTGTGACAGTTCCATCGGCGGGAAAACCGGCGTTGATTTTGACGGCTATAAAAATATGGTTGGTGCATTTTATATGCCCAAGCTTGTTTATATGAATCTGGATACATTGAATTCTTTGTCCAGCAGACAGTATTTCTCCGGTTTTGCTGAGGTCATGAAGGCTGCGTTGATCAAGCGCGGGGCTTTCTATACCTGGCTGATTGATCATATGTATGAAATCTGTGAGAAAGACCCGGAAACTGTTTTGTATATGGTGAAGGAAGCCTGCACCATTAAAAAACTGGTGGTGGAGAAAGATCCCACGGAAAAAGGAGAGAGAGCCCTGCTTAATTTTGGTCACACCATTGGTCATGCCATCGAGAAAGCAAAGAATTTTGAATTGCTTCACGGAGAATGTGTAGCCCTTGGCTGTGTGGCTGCTGCATTCATTTCCTGGAAACATAACTGGCTTACCATGGATGAATACTATGAAGTAAGGGATATGTTCGTACCCTTTTATCTTCCTATTTCCATTGATGGGGTAGACAAGGAAGAAATCCTTCGCAATACAAAGAACGATAAAAAGGTACAGGGCAACAAGATTAAATTTGTATTGCTAAAAAAGGTGGGTAAAGCAGTGATCGATGATACTGTAACGGATGACGATATTATGAATGCTCTTGATGAAATCATTTTTGACGAGCCGTTCTGATTGTATTCCTTTATTGATCGAAAATAATTTTTGTATCATATGATGCACTGTTTTGAAAAGAAATTTTTGTATGTTTTTTGGAGACTGAAACGATGAAACTTTCGAAGAAACTGATTATACTTCTGGACATTCTTGCCTTGCTTTTGTTGATTGGTCTTGATCAGTTTACAAAAGATCTGGCTGTCCGATATTTGAAAAATCAGCCTGCAGTACCTATTTGGCAGGGGGTATTGGAATTAAATTACCTGGAAAATAAGGGTGCTGCCTTTGGTATGTTAAAGAATCAGAAATGGTTTTTTATCTTTATTGCCATAGTGATCCTTGGGATCATCTGTTACATTTTATGGAAAACTCCCAATCAGAAGAAATATATTACGCTGCATGCTCTGTTGACCTTAATTGCAGCGGGAGCGATCGGAAATATGATAGACAGAATCCGTTTCGATTACGTGGTGGACTTTATATATTTCAAATTGATCAACTTCCCGATTTTCAATGTGGCGGATATCTATGTTACCTGTTGTACCATTGCGATCGTCATTCTGCTTTTGTTTGTATATAAGGAAGAAGATCTGGACTTTATTAACTTTAAAAAGAAAAGTTTCAAGGAACTGAAATAATCTATGGAGCAGTTTTCCTATGTCATTGCTTTAGAGGATACGGAAGAAAGAGTGGATAAGTGGATCAGTGATACTTTACCGGATATTTCCAGATCCTATATTCAGAAACTGATTAAAGACCAATTGGTTTTTGTCAACAGAGTTCCCTGTAAGGCAAATTATCGCTTAAAACTGAATGATGAAATATTGTTTCAAATTCCCCAGGCAGTAGAACCGGAAATTCTTCCTGAAGATCTGAAACTGGACATATTGTATGAGGATGAAGATGTACTGGTTGTAAACAAGCCCAAGAATATGGTAGTACACCCGGCTCCCGGCCACTATTCCGGCACGCTGGTAAACGGCGTGCTGTATCATTGTCATGGTCAATTGTCAGGAATCAACGGTGTGCTTCGTCCCGGTATTGTACATCGCATTGATAAGGATACCACCGGTTCTGTCATTATCTGTAAAAACGATATTGCCCATAGATCCATTGCAGAACAATTGAAGAATCATTCCATTGTTCGAAGGTACCATGCAATCGTCACAGGCAACCTGAAAGACGATGAGGGAACAATTGAAGGGCCTATCGGACGTCATCCGACAGACAGGAAAAAGATGGCCATTCATTCCAAAAACGGGAAACCGGCTATTACCCATTACAAAGTGATAGAACGCCTTCGAGGGTATACCTATGTAGAATGTGCACTGGAAACCGGCAGAACCCATCAGATCCGTGTTCATATGCAGTCAATCGGTCATCCCTTATTGGGAGATACGGTTTATGGAACCGAGAAGCAGCCATATAAAACCGATGGGCAGGTGCTGCATGCAAAAGTACTTGGCTTTATGCATCCGGTAACAGGAGAGTATATAGAAACAGACGCACCATTGCCCATGTATTTTCAGGATTTGCTTCAAAAATTGTCAAATTGATCACTTTCTCTCCTCATAAATTGTTATTCATATCATGCCATAATTTTCTTGATGTTTTTTTGCCTACTTAGTTAAAATACATCAAGGAAATCGGATTGAAAATGATATTGTTTAGGCCATAAATGGGTGCTATAATTAATCTGTTTATTTGGAAAGGGTGCGCGATGACTAAAAAGGTACTGACGAGAGAACAGGTTATAGAAGTATTGCTAAAAAACTATAGACCTTTTTACAATATCACAATGTGTGAAGAATCACAGAAGCCTTTGATCGCGGAGTGTGATTTCTTTGAACAGAATGAAAAGTACGTTCTTTCCAGGAAAGCAAATTTATATACAACAAAAGCAGAGGAATTTTTATACATAATTGATGTAGATCGTCTCACAAAAGATCTTTTTCATAAATGGTTGACTTACTGCCACGAAGAAGGCATGAAGAAGGCCAATATCGGACCCAATCATATGTATACCTATATTACTCCGGTATTTATCTGTAATACATGTGATGCGGATGCGGCAAAGGCAATCAAAAAATGCCGTATATACAAAAGTTTTCATTTTTCCCTGCATGGCTGGATGGATGTACATACTTGTGCGATTATTGTTCAGGACAATGATATCATAAGTAATGCATCCGGAAGACAGAACGGGAAAATTTTGAAAAAAGTACTATTTTCATAAAATTACTAAGAAAAGGAGAGGTTAGTATGAATTCATTAGTACTCTTACTCATTTGTATCGCTGTCCTTGTAGCAGGTTACATCTTCTACGGCGGATGGCTTTGCAAACAGTGGGGTGTTGGCGACAACAAAGAAGCAACACCTGCACATGAACTCGAAGACGGTGTGGACTATGTTCCTGCAAAAGCACCTGTTCTTATGGGTCATCATTTTTCATCTATTGCCGGTGCCGGCCCTATCACAGGACCTATTGGTGCTGCAATGTTCGGTTGGGTTCCTGTAGTTCTCTGGATCTTGATCGGTGGTATTTTCTTCGGTGGTGTACATGACTTCGGTGCTTTGTTTGCATCTGTTCGTCATAAAGGCCAGTCCATCGGTGAAATCATTTCCGCAAATATGAGCCAGCGTGCAAAACGTCTGTTCCTCACATTTGCATACCTTACTCTGATTCTTGTTGTAGCAGCTTTTGCTTCCATCGTAGCAACAACTTTCGGTGCTACATATGATGAAGCAGGCGTACTTGACAAGGCAGCTTCTGCTACAAACGCTTCTGTAGCAATGGTTTCTTTACTGTTTATTGTTATTGCTATTGCATTCGGTTTCCTGGTATATCGTCGTAATGCTCCTATGGGCGTTTCTACAATTCTGGGTGTTGTTGCAATCGCAATTTGTATGGTAATCGGTATGAACTTCCATCCTATTTATCTTTCTACAAAGGCTTGGATGGTTATCGTTGGTGTTTATATTGCAATTGCATCTGTAACTCCTGTATGGATTCTGTTACAGCCTCGTGATTACTTAAGCTCCTTCCTGCTTTATGCTATGCTTGCTGTAGCACTGATCGGTGTTGTGATTTCTCATGCACCTCTCGGCGGAGCTGATGGTCTCCAGGCATTTGCCGGATTTGCTGTTGATAACGGCAATGGTATGCAGTATATGTTCCCTGTTCTGTTCACAACAGTTGCTTGTGGTGCTATTTCCGGTTTCCATTCACTGGTTTCTTCCGGTACCACATCCAAACAGCTGGATAAAGAAACAGATGCTAAGCCTATCGCTTACGGTGGTATGTTACTTGAGTGTGTACTTGCAGTTATTACAGTATGTGCTATCAACTTTGCATACAAATACAATGCAGCTAACCCTGACACAGCATTAAAGGGTGCTACATCTATCTTTGCAGGTGGTATTGCAAACATGTACGCTGGTTTCGGCCCCGGTGCTGTTAAAGTTCTTCGTACACTGTTAACACTTACATATTCTGCATTCTGCTTAACATCCCTTGATACAGCAACACGTCTCGCTCGTTTCATGTTCCAGGAATTCTTCCTTGAGCCCGGCCAGACACCTGCTGATATCAAAGACGGTTGGAAGAAAGTTATGGTTAATCCTTATGTAGCTACAATCATCACGGTAGTTCTTGGTATTATCCTTGGTCTTACAGGATGGAACAAGATTTGGGGTCTGTTCGGAGCAGCTAACCAGTTGCTTGCAGGTCTTGGTCTTCTTGCAGTTGCTACATGGCTTGGTAATGTTGGTAAGAACAACAAGATGTTCCTGTTCCCTATGGGCTTCATGACAGTTGTTACAATCTGCTCTTTAGCTGTTACTGTTAAGAACCAGGTTGGCATGATCATGGCTGGCGGCGCAGACTGGGGTCCTTACGCACAGACAATCTTAGCAGTTCTCTTAATCGTACTTGCAGTAATTCTTGTTATTGAAGGTATCAAAGAACTGTCTAATGACAAAAAAGCTGCTTAATGTTTTTACCATAATTAGGTATGAATTGATTTCAGGGTATCCGATTGGATACCCTGATTTTTTTATTGCGATTATTACATTATTTATTGTATAATATACACATAGATTTGAAAGGAAGTGACCGTAATGAATACAATTATTACAATAGGAAGACAGTACGGATCAGCCGGTAGAGAGATAGGTAAAAAGGTTGCCGAAAATTTTGGTATCAAATATTATGATAAGGATCTGATCACAAGGGTAGCGAAAGAGAGCGGCTATTGTGAAGAGATGATTGCTCATAATGATGAGAGACCTACCAACTCCTTTTTATATAATCTTGTAATGGATACATATTCTTTTGGATATAATTCCTCCTCCTTTGTGGATATGCCTTTAAGCCATAAGATTTTTCTTGCCCAGTTTGATACCATCAAGAAGGTAGCAGATGAAGGTCCCTGCGTGATTGTAGGAAGATGTGCGGATTATGCCTTAAGTGATTACGATAATGTAATCAATCTGTTTATTTATGCGGATGAAGCAACCAAAATAAGAAGACTGATGGATCATCATAATTTAACGGAAGCAAAAGCCCGTGATATGATGATTAAAAAGGACAAACAGCGTCAAAGTTATTATAACTATTATTCCACGAAAAAGTGGGGACGTGCCGACACCTATGATATGTCTATCAACAGCTCTGTTCTTGGTGTAGAAGGTACTGTGAAACTGATCACCCAGTTAGTAGAAGATTTTGAATTAAAAAGAAACGGAAAGCTTTAGAAAAGAAAAAGTCCCTTCCTATTTTTGGAAGGGCTTTTTCTTTTCTGTTATTTCCGAATCCTTTAGAACTATTTTAAAATATAAAAACGAACATATTTTCGAAAATATGTTGACAAAGCGAAAGTATGTTCGTATAATCATTTCATAACAAAGAACACACGTTCTAAACAGTTTCTTCTATGAAGAGGAAACAGGAGGTTATGGATGATGAAAAGGAATACAGCATATAGTGATCCATTAGAAAGAAATGAAAGGCGTGAAAGAATCATTGCTATGAACAGAGCAAGAAGAACACGACAGTTGAGAAACAGAATGATCGCAGCTGTTGTATTTACTTTTATTCTTGTCGGTGTTCTGTCAATTGCCTTTGGCAGCATTTTATCTCAGGCTAAATCAAACGGTGAAAGAGAAGAAGTCAAATGTTTTTCCAGCGTCATGATTGGCTATGGTGAAACAGTAGATTCTTTGGTTGAAGAGTACTATGATGAAGCTCATTATACTTCTTATGGTTCCTACAAGCAGGAAGTTATGGATATCAATTCCATAGACGAAAATTGTAATATTACTCCGGGCAATTATATTGTACTTCCTTACTATACGGAATTGTAATATATAGACTCACATCTGTTTTATAAGTATAGAATAACAGTTTCGCTTATCATTATATATTTTAGCCGGTTTATATCTCTATATAGAAAATTATGATAGCCTCCAACGTTCGTCACCGTAATTTTGTATAGCAGTAAACATGCGATCTTTTACACCCGGGGTCTCCAAATTGATGGAGCGGATCAGTTGTTTGATATATTCTCGTTTCGTATGACCGTCTGCAGGACAAGGACTCTTCATAACCGGCAGATTTGCTTTGTTTACAAAGCCTATTACATCCACTTCTTTCATGTATATCAATGGACGTATTACTGTCACATCCATCTTGTCTAAGTAGGTGACAGGAGAGAAGGTGTGAATCCTTCCTTCATAAACAAGGGACATCATCATTGTTTCAACCACATCATCTTTATGATGGGCGTATGCGACTTTATTACATCCCATTTCTTTTATGGCTGTATTCAAAGCTCCTTTCCGCATCTTTGCACATAGAGCACATGGATTAGTCTCTTTTCGGTCATCAAAGATTATTTTTCCAATATCTGTTTTTACAATTTTATACTCAATGTCCATTTCGTCGCACATTGCTTGTATTTTACCGAAATCAACGTTATCAAACCCCAGGTCTACAGTGATAGCCTTAATGGAAAAAGAAGGCGTATAGAAGCGTTTCAAGCCATGCAAGGCACACAGGAGAGCAAGACTGTCTTTTCCGCCTGAAATGCCAATAGCGATCACATCTCCTTCCTGTATCATTTGATAATCGTCCAAAGCCTTTCTTACACGGCTCATTACCTGCTGTAGATTCATAACAGTAATTCCT
>CALZKI010000012.1 GCA_945787995.1 uncultured Lachnospiraceae bacterium
GAAGAACCGTCCCCGGTGCGCTACTGCAGGTATGCTTCAAAGTCATCCTTCGGTAGTGGTTTCGCGAAGTAGTAGCCCTGCACGTAATCGCAGCCAAGACTCTTCACTCGCTCGTACTGCTCCGGTGTTTCCACACCCTCCTGAACCGTTTTCAGCTTCATCATGTTGGCCAGATTCATAGAGAAATCCAGCACATTCTTTTCGCTTTCTGCATTGTCTTCCTGGATAATGCTTAAGTCAAATTTCAGCACATCTACATCCATGCCGGCAAGTGCAGTCAGAGAGGAATATCCGGTACCGAAATCATCCAGTTCGATAATGAAGCCTTCGTCATGCAGTTTCTTAATGGTTGCCTTTATCATCTCCGGATTATCTGCATAGGTGGATTCCGTAATTTCGATATGCAGCATGTCATGAGGAATACCGTAATAATTCACTAGATCCACAATAAGCTCGGTCAGACTGGCATTTGCGAAATCTCTTCTGGATACATTCACGGAAATAGGAAGCTCCATGCCTTTTCCGCGCCATTCCACCATATCTTCACAAACTGTTTTCCATACATAGTTATCCAACTTGGTAATAAAGCCGTTTTGCTCAAAGATGGGAATAAACACACCCGGATTCATAAATCCAAGCTCCGGATGTATCCATCTTACCAGAGCTTCCGCACCGGCAACCTTTTGTGTCTTCGCATCGATCTTCGGCTGGTAATACACCCGGAACTGCTTCTCCTTAATCGCTTTATCCATGCTCTTGATAATCAATTGCTGCATATGAATCTGTTTGCCCATAGCATCATCATAGGTAACAAAATCTTTTCCATATACATCCTTGATGGAATGGATGGCAATACGTGCTCTGTCACACATGTGCTGTACCGTAATATCTCTTCCGCTTGCAGTCTGATAAATACCGAATTTGATCACCAGATTGGGAATCGGGGACTGTTCTACCAGCTGCTCTAAATAGGTCTTTTCCTCTTCAAGCGACAAATGAACCTCCGAACTGATGGTGGCAATAATATCACCGCCAATTCTTCCCCCCAGCAAAAAGCCGCATCTGCTGTCAGAAGCTGTTCTGGCAAGGTAGTGCAGAAGCTGATTACCCATCTCAATATTGTATTGTTCGTTAATGGATTTAAACCCTACCACATCGGATACAATAATGGTATATTCTTTATCCGGGTTTGCATCCAACAGGTTCTGTGCATAGTTATAAAATGCTTCTTTTGTGTACAGGCCTGTAACAGAATCGATCTCTATGCGATTCAGTGTCTCTGTTACACCACGAAGCCTGATCAGGCTTTCCACACGATTGAAGATCACCGCTTCATTATATGGCTTACTGATAAAGTCCGAAGCCCCCAGTTCCAGACAGCGTTCTCTGTTGATCTGCTCTCCGTAGGCAGTCATCACAATCACCGGGATATTGCAGAATCGTCTGTCGCTCTTCATCTGTGTGAGCAGTTCAAATCCATCACATACCGGCATAGCCAGATCCGTTAATACCATGGCAATCTCATCCAGATGCTCCTCCAAAATGGTCAAAGCCTCCCTGCCGTTTTCTGCTTCAAACAGATCATACTTCTTCCCAAAGGTATCCTTCAGAATTTCCCTGTTCAAAGTGGTATCATCGACGATCAGAAGCTTCTCTCCGGTTTTACGGAATTCTCTGTTGAAAACATTTTCCAGGTTTACATTCTCAAAGCCCACTACACAGTGTTTGGTTTCTCCCAATTTCCCCATGTTGGCAAATTTGATCCTGTAATATACCTCATTTTCGTTTTTGTATACTCTAAAGTCCTGGGTAAAGGCTTTACGGATCTTAAACTGCTCCTGCAGATAAGATACACTGCAAACCTGTTCCATCATGTTTTTGTCATGCAATACAACAGACTCTTCGATAAACCTGTTCATAATATCCGAATAACGTGCCAGAGAATGCATCAGATGTCTGTCGGCTGAACTCCATTCAGCACTGATTCGATAGGGGATCACCTGATCCTGCTCGAAATCCACATAAAAGACAGACTCAAAGCTTTCGGCAAGGTTTCTCAGAACTTCCTGAAATACCACTCTGCTGGAAGAAAAGGGAGCTCCCATATCCTTCACCAAAACATAGCCCACCTGATTCTCATCTGCATATTCCCTGCCGGAATAAAACTGCATTTCGATCATATGGTATTCCGTCTTGTTTATTCTGCATCTGTATTTCACCCAATGATCCGTTTTGCCATGATCTCTTGCGGCAGAACGGCGGAGGAAATCCAAATTGGTATACCGTTGATAATCATCCACATCATCCGGATGCATTATCCCAAGGCTTACCGGGTAATTGAGAAACTGCTCCAAAGTAGTACAATTCTTGCGGAAATTAACAGAATAATCATCCAAAGTGTGAATCACTTCATAAGTGTTATTTGTCAGATTGATCCTACAGGCCAGCCAGCAAAAAGAACCGTAATCTATCATGGCGTCGATAAATTCTGCATTTCGATGCATTTCGGAAGCGCTTCTTCTGTCAATGCCGGCTTGTTTATAGTAAGCCTTTTTATCCTCATACATCTCTTTGTCCGCTATACGGAGCAAATCTTCAAAGGCTATCCGGGTGTCATGGCTGAACGCAAATCCCAATGAAATGCTAAGCTGCTTTTCCTGACTTTCCAGCCTGGTTCTCCGCAGCAAATCCTCAAAGGCGTATTGCTCTACCGACAAGAGAACCATCACAAACTCGTCTCCGCCCACTCGATATACACTGTCTTGTCCATAGATGGAAAGCAACAGATTGGCTACATTGGTTATAAAACGGTCACCGGCTTCATGTCCGCCTCTGTCATTCTGTCGCTTCAAGCCGTTCAGGTCACAGGAAATAATACCTATGGAAGAATGGGTTTCATACTGACCTTCATAAGCCCATGTCAAAGCAAGCCGGTTCCTACAGCCGGTCATGGGATCGATCATGGATTTTCGTTCAATCTCTGCCGCATGACGCAATTCCTCTTCCTGCTTTTTCTGTTGCGAAACGTCTTCGATACCGATAACGATGCGTGATTCTCCCTGATCATCCAGGAATCTCGCTATTTTTTCCCGCACGTAGACCTTTCTGTCATTTTTCTCAAAGGAACAACAGAATTCAACAACCTGCGTTTGTCCGGTAGACGCTATTTCCAGTAAATATTCCTGTGAAAATACCCGTTTAGCCTTTTCAATATCTTCTTCAGAAACGAAGTCCTTTATGTCCGCAATGATGGCATCAAAGAAATCATTTCCATGATTGTGCATGGAAGATTTTACAATTCCGTCGTAGGGATGTTCCCGATAAAAGCACTCATACTCTCCTGTCTTTGGGTCTACGAAATAAACACAGAAGAAATTGTCTACCAGGGCAGCCAACAAATCTGCGGACTGATAGCTTTTGAATAACACCATATCAGCCAGATCCTGATGACAGCCTTCATATCGGACAATTCCCGCATCTGTACTTACCCGAACGCCTTCACACCGAACCATTCTGGGTCTGCCATCCGGATGGTTCCAGATATACTGCAGTTCCACATGCTTTCCGGCTTTCAGGTTTTCTGAAAGGGGACGAATCTCCTTCATATAACGTTCATCAACCCTGGAGAAAACGAATTTGAACATTTCCTCCGGGGTATATGCATTCGCGTCTACTCCCAGCAAACCGGCCATAACCTCATCCACATACAATCGCATGGGTAACCCTTCTTTTGCTTCAATCGCCCATAGACCTATGTTTGCTTTTCTCACGATTTCCGATATGGAAGTAACATTATTTAAACAATCCATTGTTTTCTACTCTCCAGGTATTTTCTTATCTTCTTTAGGTAAACCAACTGCAAATTCTGTAATACAGTTCCGGATTGGTGTTCATCAGACCATTGGCATCTCCCATGGCAAACATCATAAAGAACCCAAACAGGAAGGTCCCAGTCAGTGAAAAAACAAAGAAACCTGCCATCCTTCTCTCGCTCTCTCTACACACTCCATCCGTGGTATGCAACAGGTTCATCCACAGTAACACAGCAGCAATCCAAAGTCCCCACACCCCATCTGCCATATATCTCTGCAATACCCCAGCAGAATTGGCATCGAAGGCACAAATGATAAGAGAACATACTGGAAATCCCACAGTCATAATCTGTTGTATGCCACGAACCTGTTTTTTCCAAAGGGGCACTAGCATCACAGGCCACAAAAACGCCATGTTTGTCAGCATCCCGCCAAAAGTAAATTCAGACAGATCTCTGCTCATCAGTTCAAAATGAACCTGTGGCTTAAATACAAAAGGGAATACTCCACGAATGTCTGCCGGCTGAAACAGGAAACAAAATACTCCCTGTATCATCCTTGGCATGGAAAAGCCTCTGTGATTCATATCATTGGAAGTCAGACTATAGGTCGCTCCAAAATCAAATCCGGATCCGAATCTGGCTTTATTATACCAGAAGAACAGACCACCCAAAAGAAGGTAAGGCAGTAATAAAGCAAATACTTCATCAAAAGCCACTTTTCCGGCAGGTTTCTCCTCTTTTCTTCCGGATATTCCCATGATAACCACAGGAAAAAGAAATTCATACAGCAAAAATTGGGGTCTGCAGCCGGCTACCCCTGCACCACATAGTGCACCAAGCACCAGAAGTAAGATACGATGCTTCTTGTTCTTCTTTCTGATTCCTGCAAGCAGCAGGAACAGGGAAAGAGTTAACAGCGCAGTGGCCGACATGATGGGAATATGATACATGTCCGGTCGTGTCAGAATATAAAGATAATTTGGCAGAAAGCAGACTGCCGTACAGAGCAAAAGATACACCCCGGGATTTTCCTCTGTTTTCTTATCTTGCAGATAAAAGAGTTCTCTTACCAGACCGAACACACCTATCACAAATAAGAGATAAAACAGATAAATCACCTGATAGTTGGCCAGATGATTTCCTGTTATCAGATAAAACGGCAGAAAACACAACAGTTCCGGAACGATTCCGAAATACACGTAATACTTGCCCTCATGAAACGCGTAATCCATCAGATATGGTATCTGTTCCGCCTGCAATGCAATGGTATCATAGGGGTTCTCTGCCTGCAGCAACCCTTCCGAAGGTTCCTGATCCAGATATACCTGTCCCTTGGCCAGCACCTGGGCAAGCTCCTGATACTGTCTGTGATGAGGCCAGGGGGGATTCACAAAAACCGGATTGATATGAACCAGCTTCCAACCGATTACTGCAATCGTCAGAAAAGAACAAGCAATCAGTATTCCTCTTCCTGAGGGTGGAAAATACTTTTCCATTACACGGTTCCCACGCAGACTTTGACAGGAAAGATACACAAATAATACAAATCCCATAAGGAACAGGAAACGTCCCATGTGAAATCGAAGGGGCATTGGCCTGTTGACTTCTATGGCAGCCACGTGTACCGGGTTATCTGCCACTGCTCTCCCCTTCACCTGCAGTGTATTTACTTTTCCAAAAGGATACAGTGCTATATAGGAAGTATCAGATACCTTTTTCAAAACATTTCTGGTGGGAAGCTCATAGGCATACCGATCCCCTTCGTCTGTCAGAGAAAAGGTTATTTCTACCTGTTCTGCGCCATCCTCCGCCAATGCAATATATACATTTTTCACATAAGTATCCAGTATAATGGGAGCTGTCTCAAAAGAACCGTTATCTTCCGTCCATACATCCCGGGCCAACACCTGATGTGTGTTTTTCGGAATGGTCATACCATACCAATTAGACCAGACCACTTCCAGAAGAAACAGCCCCAACACAGTACCGATGAATGGCTTCATCCACTGTAGCCTTTCTCTCATGTATTTTACTCCTTCACGGCAAATATATCAAAACAGGGCTTTGGCTGGTAATGCTCATCAAACAGTAACGGACACTGTGGCAGCCCTGTGGTGTTGCCGCCGCCCACATTGGAACGTGACTGGAGCCAGGAGTAATGATCTGCCGTGCCCCAGAAAGTAATTCCTGTAATATTGCAATCATCCGTCTTATGTACTGATTTCAGGATAAAATACAGGGTTCCGTACCTGCTTTTCAGTTTCTTATTTTCTTCTTCCTTTGTTGCTTCTGTACCATCATAGGTATCGCTGGCAGAAATATCAAATTCCGTTATTTCCACATTGCCCACAATTCTGCCGAACAGCTTTGCTGCGTATTCCACATCGGTCATATTAGGCTGACTCATGGAATAATGGCCCTGCATACCCATACCGGTAATTCTGGTTCCCTCACCCGGTTTTCCTTCGTGATCTTTTATGGTTTGCAGCAGGTTGGCAATCCCCTCTCTCTTGGGGGCTGTACTCTCATTATAGTCATTATAATAAAGTGCCAGATTTTCCGGTGCATATTGATTGGCATAGGTAAAGGCATTAATGATATAGTCCTCATTGCCATAGATATGATACCAGCTGGAATTACTGCCGTGTCTGTCCTGAGAAAGGCTTTCCTGGGGATTCTCCGCATCTGTACGGAGCTTCCCATCTGCATCTGAAACTGCTTCATTTACTACATCCCAGCCGTAAAACATATCTTTGTATTTGCTGTCCTGGCCGGTAAAATGGGTCAGCACTTCACGGATATACCATTCCAGACGCAGATTCATCACTTCCGGCGTAACATAGTCTTCTTTCTTGTCATAATTCTCGTGGAAAAACCATTCCGGTGTCTGAGAATGCCATACCAGCACATGACCTCTGACCATGATCTTTCTGTCAGGGTGTTCTTCGTTCCAAGTATAGATCTTATCCAGCATATGCTCTGCTCTGGAATAATCCAGTACAGGCACTTCCATCTCCTGTCCATGAAGCTCTGTGGTAGTGGTTCCGGGACATTTCTCTGTGCTGTAATTAAACAAAGCATCGGGCTTCAATTCATTTCCGAAGGTAATAGCGTTAAAATGGGTTGTGACAATCTCCCACACCTTGGGATCATCCAATTCCTTCTGGGTGGCTGCACATCCGATTCTACTGCCCTCTATGGCAACCGGCACACAGTCCCTGAGCGCCGGATAATCCACATCCAAGGTTTCCGAAGTTCCATCCGCTTCCGTCATCTCACCTTTATTATCAGATGCTTCTTCAGTGTCTTCTGCATTTTCCGTTTTATCGGAACTCTGGTTAGCTTCCGAATTATCAATAACTTCGTCTTTCAAATGCTCTGTATTGTCAGATGTTTCCGCCACTTCACCTGCACGTTCCACCTGCTGTCCATTTGCATCCGACATCTCTTTTGCAGTGCCGCATCCGGTGCAGAGTATGCCTACCATAAGCAGTATGATCACATTGCAGGTAGCTTTAATTGACCCTTTCATTTCCCTGTTACCTTATCCTTTTCCGTGTATTTGAAAATGCCCACATTGAAGCACCTTTTATTTTGTTGAGGTAGCAAATATTGCCATATCTTTTGTAGCCGACAACAGTTCCTTATCGGAATAGATATCTTCACTACCTGCGTATTTCTCACCGGCAGCCACTTCATCTCCCAGATAAGTCATATCTTTCGCCAGAACATTGCCCTGTTCATCCAACAGTACGAAGTGTACTTCACCGGGTACAATCGCCTGGCCTCCGGCTCCATAGAACTCATAATTGACTGTCAGATAGCTGTCGGAAATATGATCCTCAATTGCCCAGTCTGCCTCCCATGGAACGTATGTAGTCAGCGTATCCGTTTCCGATGTAATCTCTTTCCATCTGATTCTACCGTCAGGTTTCTGATCCCCGCAGTTAATGTCTGCAAGCACGGTGTTGCCACCGCCGATAGCACCTGTATAGATATAGGTGCTTCCGATTTCCGCATCATCTGCTCCCAATGCCACAGCTTCGCCGGAAAGGGAAATGTTATCATTATACAAGTTCGTAAAACCGATCAACAAATGAATTTCATCATATACCACATAAGGTGCAATGCTGACAACCAGATAAGGAAGTTGCTCATCCAGGGAATAACTAACGCCCCAGTTGATCTTGTTGTAATCTGTCTGCAGATTGGCCAGTAACTGCGTCACGTCACCTTCCGGTGCTGCAGCCGCTACGGAAGGATCTTCTGTTGCTCCGGAAACATCCGGATCTGCAGGCTCTGTGTTCTCAAGATTTCCATCTTCGGAAGCAACCGTGTCCTCCGGTGCCACTTCTTCCATCACTTCTTCTGTGGAAGCAGCTGTTCCCTTGTATGTATAGGGATCGGAAGAAGCTCCATCAATAGGAGTTCCTCTGAAGGCCACCAAACTAAAGCCTGTTTCATCCTCGCCCGTTTCCAAAAGCATACCGCAGTCGATGCCACAGTCAGCCAGATAAGTATATGCGTGGCGGTAAAGGTTATCCACACTATAGAAAAACTGTCTGCCATTGATTGTCTTGATTTCATCTGTGATGGCTGTCATATTAGCATATTCGTCCTTTTGCAGCGGATAGGTATGCAGCACTTCATTTCCGTCTTTATCCTTGATGACAAATCCGCCATAAGTCTGATCCAATTCAAAGGAATGCCCCTCTGAAGTATCCACATACAGCTTCATTTTTCCATACTCTCCAAGGGAGTAATCATACCCCACATTACTGGTCTTGTATGCGTTACCCAGAGTTTCGGCACGATCCGGAAAAAGATCCTTATAGTCATCTTTTCCGCCGGCGTTGCCAACACTGAATCCGCAGGCTGTCAATCCCAAACATAAAACCAGTGACAAAACACCTATCAGCCATTTCTTCATTACTTTTGCTTTCATTATTTTCCCCTTTGTCTTGATATTTATCGGCAATATTTATAAATGGTCATTTGACACGATCCATTGATTTCTTTGTTCTTTTATATAGATACCTTAATTTAAAGTCGGTACGATAAAAATCTTTGGTAGAACAGCCGGCTCTGCCGCCTCCGGCGCAGGCACAGGCGCAGGCACACGCACAGGCACAGGAGCTATGAGCACAGGAGCCTCCTCTGCTACCGGATCTTGATCTGCCTGAACCGGCAGGTCTTGAAGGCCTCGGATGGGTAACATGCACATGCACATAAGTATTGGGACTGGAGGACAGCCTGTATGTTCCATCCTTGTTCATCTTTCTTAAGGCAGCCCGTTCACTTTCGGGAAGCTTCTCCTCTTGGATCACTTCCTTACTCTTCACCATGTTTTTACCACAGTAGGCACAAGTTTCTTTTCCTTCCTGTCTGCTTGCGCCACAGCCCGGACAGCTTTCATAATACTCTATTTTTGTCCTGGTGATTTTCGTATTAGAGGTAAGTCCGCTGAATTCAGTAAACTCTCTGATAGCTGCTTTTACCACACGAACAATCACATATACCGGTATTGCAATGGCAATGAAAAAGCTAAAAAGGATCGCCAGAGCAGCGGCTAACCCCATCTCCTCCTCATCCTCCGTTTCGGACTGTTCCAGTTCTCTAAAGCCATAGGCGTCATTGGGATAGATCACATGAACCGTAAACTTTTCACCGGCCTTTAGGGATGTCTCCCACACATAGTAACCATCCACCGTCTCACACTCCGGAGAAAACCGATCTGCTTTCTCCCCATTCCAGCGTATCTCCAGATGATCCGTATCGATCTCATCAAACCAGCCGGGGGTAAAAGTGTACTCGGTAAAGCCGGTTTCAACATCCATCAGATACATATAGTCCATGGTGATTTTGAAAGAAAAATCAGCCACATCATCCTTGTAGTATTTGTCCTTCAGGTAGACATTCACATAGGAACCTTTCGATTTGTCCAGCTTCAAATAATCGATATTATCTGTCAGAGCCTCATAAGACTCGCAGTGCTTGTTGGGAATACCGATGGATACCCATTCCAGAGGCCCCAGGGAATCGGATTCCAATACCTTCCAGGCTATGGAATAGGTCATATCCAGGGTTCCGTCTTCCTTCACATCCACCACAATGGAGTAATCCAGGATTTCATCTGTGGGGGCACCGGCAACCGAAGGGACAGGGAACGCAAAAGCCAGACCGATCAGCAGAATACAGGTCATCACCACTGTAACGAGTTTATTTTTCATCAATCTGTTATGCATGGGAAGCCTCCCTTCTCAAAGGACACTTTCCTGTCATCTCTGCAGAATATTCTCTATGTTTCTTACAGGTTTCTCCGTTCCAGATATCTTCCCAGGAATCCGTTAACATATTTCCTAAAGGTTCCTCTGACAGATGGCTCTGACAGGGCACCACATGTCCTCCCGGGGTAATCGCCATATTGCTTAAGCAGGCTCCACAGGTTGGTTTGGTAATCCCCAGTTCGTCAAAAAAGGTTTCCTCAATCCAGCCCGGCGAGGTGAAACTGATTTCCATTCCGTTGGCAAAACAGTAATCTACTGCTTCTTTCAGTACCTCCTTCATCTCTTCAGAAGTCAGCTGCAGTTGTTCGGATGCCTTCTCCAGTGCATTTCCGGTGGTAATGATACCGGAACAGGTGACGTAACAGACCCCAAGTTCATGCAGAAATTGCAGCGTACTGACATAGTCCCTGTTCAACTTACACAATGGTGTATTGATACTGATGTTCAGTCCTGCTTCCAAAGCATTTTTGATGCCCTGCAGCGTATTCTCATACTGCACTGCCCCAACCAGCTGATTATGTACGTCTGCATCATGAGAGTAGAATGTAATCTGACAACTGTCCAGAGAAGCCTTTTTCAGGTTTGCACAGTACTCCTTTGTTAATTTGATACCGTTGGTGTTCAATCTGGTAACAAACCAGCTCGCATACCGGATCAATTCAAACAAATCCTCGCGCATGGTTGGCTCGCCGCCGGTAAAGGTAATCTGCGGAATACAACAGGCTCGGCATTTATCGATGATCTGTTTCCATTCTTCTGTGGAAAGTTCTTTTTCAGAAACCAACTCCTGTCCTGCCGCGTAGCAATGCACACACTTCTGGTTACAATGCCATTTTCCTTCTCTGGTCATGGCAGAGACCAGAAGATCCATTCTGTGAGGAGCCCGCATGTAAGGAGCGTATTCTCCAAGGCTCATATAAGTGATGGGTTCATCGGGAACTTCACCATAAGCCACCTGCTTAAAGGTATTCATGATGGTGTACAGATCCTCTCGTATCCTTTTCTTTGGAAGCAATGGAAAGACCTTGCGAACCCCCTTGCATGTATTGTTCAGAATCCGTTTACTATCCTGTTCCGTAATCTCCCTGCCATCATACCGGTTCACCTCCCGGATAAATTCATGCAGAAGGATTGCCCAGGATACATTCACAGGAATTACATCCTGTCCGTTAATGATTGCCACGCTTGCCTCTATATCCTCTTCGGATATCCTTGGTGGAATTAAGTGGATACGTACTACACCCGGTCCTTCCGGATTCAAGGTAGTGTGCATCACTTCTCCCATATGCTCTTTCGCATATTGCACGATTTTCTTTGGGTACATGCCCATATTCCCCTCTCTTACTTTAACAACTTCTCAAATTCACTCTTGGGTAACGGTTTGGAGAAATAATATCCCTGAATATCGTCACACCCTGTATATTTCAAAAATCTATACTGTTCCTCTGTCTCAACGCCCTCCACAGTTATTTTTAAGCCCAGACTTCTGCCCAAATCAATGCTCTTGGCAAGCAGGATCTTACCAAATTCGTCACAGGCAATATCCACCAGACTTTTATCAATCTTGATCACATCAAAGCACTTCAGATTCAAAGTAGCCAATGAAGAATATCCGGTACCGAAATCATCCATCAGGATTCTGATTCCCCGTTCTCTAAAGTGTCTCAGTAAATCTACAATATAGTCATCTCTGGATAAAATCGTCTCTGTCACTTCCAATTGCACATACTTGGGATCCAGATGATAATCATCCAGAATCTTCATGTATTTAGCCATCACATCGTTTCGATAAAGCGATGCCCCGCTCAGGTTAACAGAAACAGGAACCACCTCCATACCCTGATCCAGCCATGCCCTCTGCTGTTCACATACTCTGTCGAAAACATAAGCATCCAGTTTGGAAATCTTACCGTTTCGTTCAAAAATCGGAATAAAAATCCCCGGTGAAATCAATCCTCCCTCGCTATCACGCCATCTGACAAGTGCCTCGCAGCCGCTTAGTGTTTGACCATTAATGTTATATTTTGGCTGATAAAAGACCTCAAACTCTCTGTTTTTGATTGCAGCATCAAAATGATCTTCCAGATTCTGATTCAGAACCTGAAATTTATAGGTTTCTTCATCATAGAAGGAATAGCATTCTTCTGATCTTCTTGCCTCATGAATAGCAACATCAGCTTTATGATATGCATCCTCCACAGATTCCGTCTGTTCTAACAGGATAATGCCAAATCGAGGATTCACCCAGGGAATATGCATCTCTGAAGCAGCCTGATAACAGCGATCATGCAGCCATTCCAAACGTTCCTCCACGCTTTCGGTGGTGGAGTCTCTCATATATAATACAAAGCTGTCCGCTTTATCATGACAGGATATTTCTTCTGTACGATGCATCTGACAGATGATCTGCCAGATCTCCTGCAGCAGCTTTTCACTTTTCTCTTTCCCGGCAGTGCTTTGAATCAGGGAAAACTTTTCAATATTCATCACCACCAGGTAGCCCACAGGATTATCTTTGACTGCCATATCCTGCAAAAATTTCACCAGATTGGGACCGCCTGTCAGCTGAGACTCAAAGGCAAGTGAATAGGCTAGTCTGCGCTGCTTTAATGTAAACCATCGGAACCACAAAGCGCAAAACAAGCAAAGCAGAGAAACTAATATCACCATTCTGGTCAAATGATTGCGAACCGGATAGAAGCGATTCTGCATGTAATTCGTGGGAATGATGGTTACCACATACCAGGTAACACAGTCATCCATCAAAGAAACCGGCAACAACTGGTAATAGTATGATTGTCCATTCAGATACAACGTTCCCCTGCTCTCCGTTTGTTTATTGATGTTAAGCATCAATGCAGGAACAATTTTTTCATTTCTTTTTTCTTTGTTCAGAATTTCTGAAAACATATTATCAGAAATATTCATGAGTTTCGGGTTGGAGGTTAGGATCACCTGTCCTCTTTGGGAAATCACAAAGCTGTCTCCCATTCCCTCGAAACTGTTTGTTGACAATTCCTCATTCAGCTGCGCGGTCTCAAAGGTCATGGCAGCAATACCATTGATCTCTCCGCTCTCACTGTGAATCGGCATGCTCATAACAGTCACAAATTCATGTTTATCATCCATGGCATCTTCCAGCACATCACTGATCCAGTTTTGCCCCTGCATTCCTTTTTGGAAGAATTCCCGATGGGCTAAATATGTGGCACTTCCGTCGGTTGCATGAGCCAGTCCCGTTTCGTCACAGAACCCGATTCTCTTGATGTGAAACGCCTTTGTCATAGGTACAAAGGTGTCTAACAATTGTTCCCGTCTGTTTGGAGCAGCATCCAAAGCCTCTGCCACATTCTGCAGCAAATCGTATCTGTCATAAATCTGTCTCTGCAAGGCATCAGCATTCTGAATTGCCACATCCTTCAGATTCTGTTCCAGCTGCTCATGGAACGACTTTCTTATCATGGACGAACAACGAATGGTTGCTACCATTATGCCTAATATCGTAATCGAAATGATAGCAATATAACGAAATAGAATTTGATTCTTCCCCTTCATACGCGCTTCCCCTATTTTGAACAGTTAACCTTCCGGCATACAGATATGTTCCTTAATACATACTGCACCCTCCGGGCGATGGCTGCTCTTCTCCGGAAATGTACCCTGCATGAAATGCCATATTGATGTCTTTCAGTTCCCTTTTCCCATCAATATAATCCTGATACATTTCAGCCAGTCCGGCCATGCAGCCATCACAGAAAGCATCCATATAGCCCAGCGATTCGGCTACAATCTGTTCTCTTTCTTCTCTGGTTGTTTCAGAAATCAAATAACCCATGATTTATTTCCTTTCATCCTTCAGTACATCGGTACATGCTATGATCTGTAATCCGCATTGATCTTCACATAATCATAGGTCAGATCGCATCCCCAAGCAGTTGCTGTTGCCTCACCCTCATGCATCTCACAACGAACCGTAACCGCCTCTTCGGAAAGCACGGCTACTGCCAGTTCTTCGTCAAACAAAGGCGCCGATCCCTGACTTACCACAAGAACACTTCCTGCGGCACTTTCAAAATAGATGTCCACCAGATCAGGATCAAAGACAACCCCTGCATAACCCAATGCACACATAAATCTGCCGCAGTTTGCATCTTTCCCGTAAATAGCTGCTTTACACAGAGAGGAACCCACAACCGATTTGGCTAAGATCACTGCTTTTTCCTTGGAAGCTGCACCATTTACTATCACTTCGTACAGGTGGGTTGCTCCTTCGCCGTCAGCCGCCATCTTTTTTGCTAAATAGATATTGATATAATCCAGCGCCTCACAGAAGGTTCTGTAATCCTCGTTTTCACAGTCTATCACCGGGTTTTGGGCCAGACCATTTGCCAGTGCAAGACAGGTATCGTTTGTAGAGGTATCTCCATCCACGGAAATCATGTTATAGGAATCCTGAATCGACGCTGACAGTGCCTTCTGCAGCATTTCGTTTGTGATGGCAGCATCTGTTGTAATATAGCACAGCATGGTACACATGTTGGGATGGATCATACCGCTTCCCTTTGTCATGGCACCGATGGTAACGGTTTTGCCGGACAATTCTATCTCCACGGCTATCATTTTATGTACGGTGTCTGTAGTCATGATAGCTTTTGCAGCACGCAGGGATGCTTCTTCCCCGGACTCCAGCTTCGTTGACAAGACTTTAACCCCCTCCACAATTCTGTCCTTCGGAATCTGCATACCGATCACACCGGTGGAACCGATACATACCTGTTCCGGTCTGATGGAAAGGACCTGGGCTGCTGCTTTTGCAGTTGCATCACAGATATCCATACCCTCTTTTCCCGTGCATGCATTGGCAATACCGGAATTCACAATAATGGCACGTGCACTGCCACCTTTCACAACCACATCTCTATCCCAGATAACCGGTGCTGCTTTCACCACATTGGTGGTAAAAGTTCCTGCCACAGTACAGTCTGCCTCACTGTAAACCATAGCCATATCAGTTCTTCCCTGATACTTAATACCTGCTGCGGTATCTGCCGCCAGAAATCCTTTGGGAGCTGTTACTCCACCTGCAATCACTTTCATAATGACGCCTCCTCATAAGTTTATTATGCTAATCCGTTTTTCTTCCTGTAATGCGCTCTCGCTTTTTCTTCTCCTTCTGGTCCATGACGGTGCCGATGGAGATGCCGATGAACATACCCACAATAAATCCCACCCAGGGAGAAGTGTTGATCACGATAGCCAAAACCAAACCAATATTGAATCCGATGATCAGATACAACCCCAGCCAACTGGTTTTTGGCTTGACAACGGAATAGGTTTCTACGCCCATTTCTTTACTGCGATACACAAAGCCGGCTTTTTCCAGGGAAAATACAGCCTTATCATTGTCATGGTCACAGACAGCTTTCACTTCATATACGCTGCTATGGGAAAAAGCCCAGGAAACCATCATGCGAAAAATCTCTGTTCCATGACCTTTGTTCTGATATTTCTCCGTCAATTCCAGGCTTACGGGTACCGTTCCCAATGCTTTCTCTCCGGCAAAATTGACCTGGCCCATATGTTCCCCGTCATAAGTGGACAGGATGTTCCAATCATCGTTCCAGGGATCAGCCCCCTGGGGCAACTCAATGACAAAATCTTTTGCTTTCAATTGAAAATTTTTGCTCATTCTCAAATATGAAATCTCCTTTTCAGTTCCATTCTGGCCCTTCTTCCGCCAATGATAACGGTTCCCAGAAAAAGAAGAATGGATGCATACAAAGCCACAATGGCAACCACAGGTGTGGTCATGATGTGCAACCAGTAAGCAATGAATACCCCGCCGCTGCACAATACCATGGCCAATTGCATCATCATGTAGCTTTGCCAGTTCTTTCTGTTCACAATCATCAAAATAATAATCCAGACATCAATGACAAGAATTCCCGTAGGCAACACATAGTTGACAGACCATTTGGTAAATCCGATAAAATAGTCAATCACAATCAACAGTCCCACAGTGATCATGGTGACGCCCAATATTTTCCATCGAATGTTACTCTTCCCCATAATGGCATAGCGGATCAGTGCGTAGATATAAAACAACACTGCTCCTGTAATGATCGCTTCCAGGAAGCCATCCCCTCTGTATATGGAATAACCGATCAGAATAGATTCCGTGGCAATCGCCAGAAACAGATAGATGTTGGACAGAAACAAAATCAACTTTGACTTCATTCGAATGTCCGGATAGGTATTTTCCATTTCCTCCGTCTTCTCCAAAACGGAATGACAGAGAGGACAATATTCTGTTTCATCCAGGATCTCAATCCTGCAGTTATTGCATTTGCTCATTCCGCTCCATATCCTTTCCCGAATACCATCCGGCTAATTTCCTCAATAGAGGAACTCTTTAATAATACACTCCGTTTGTTTCGATCTCCACCTGCAATCCGTCGGACGATAACTGCCTGAAGAACCCTCTTTGCACCGAGGTATCTGCAAGATCCGAACTGAAATTGAAGGACAGGGTGTCCCCATAGGCACAGATGGTGCCCTTCAAATGCTGTCCTTTGGACATTGCCAGAAAGGCATAAAACATATCGATATAGGGCGTATACTCCGATTCCGTTTCGATTTTACCAATATTGGTTACCGTAGCTGTATTAGCCAGTGCAGACTGGGTATAAATCGTCTTTATGGCAATATTCTTGATGGGTAACGGAACCATTCTCGCCCATACTACCTTTTCGTTGGATACATTGTAGGAGAAAAGCTTCTCCAGATTATCCTTTTGAATCTGGGCACGAAGACTTTCCCGCACAATCTGCAGCACCTCTTCAAAGGTATATGTCTCCTTGGTTGGATGGAATTCTGCGGAAACCATGGTGAAGAAATTCTTCGTGGTAATGGAATCAAAAAAAGGTCTCAGATTCACCGGAACTGCCACACGAATAGGCCGTTTTGAAGGCATTCCATGGAGACATTCCTGGTAGACACTCCATACAAAGGTTCCCACCAGATATTCGTTGATGCTCACACCATACCTTTTGCATACCTCTTTCAGAGCACCGATGGGGATATAACCGTGCACCACACCAAATTCACCGGGGGGCAAATGTGCACCCTTGATGAGAAAAGCCTTTTTAGTCTGATAACCTCGCCTTGCACTCTTTTTGTAGTTTTTCAGAAAGCTGTCTTCCCGGTTCAAACTGGTGTGATGGTTCAAGCTGTCATTCTCATCTTTACGAAGCTCCGGGTGCACCAGTCGCAAATACTGATAGGTCAGTTCCTTTAAGAAATTGATGCCTCCCATTCCATCCGTTAATACATGAAACACTTCCAGATTGATCCGATATTTGTAATAGGTAACACGAAACAGATAATTCCGATTCTTATTCCGCACGATAAACCTGCAAGGGAAAGCAGACTCTTCCGTAACCTTAGGTGCGGGAGCGTTGTTCTCTTCAAAATAGTACCAGAAGACACCGCTTCTTAAACGCACATTGAACAAATCAAATTTGGGCAAAACCATATCCAACGCCTGCTGCAAAGCCTCCGGCTGAATCAGTTCTTTTAAAGTCACACTGATCCGGTAAACATTGGACATACTCTCCCCTGCTATCACAGGGAACAGATGGGCTGTATTATCCAGTCTGTCCCATCTGATTTCCCGATTGTCTTTTTTGGATTTTCTCTTTTCAGGAGCAGTTTTCTTTTCTTCCTGCGCCGATATTTCCGTCGTTTTCTTTCTCAAAATCTACCCCACAATAGTTTTTCCAAAATCATCCATATTCTTACCCTATAGAATAACATACTTTTCCCGAAAAAGCCACGAAACCCACCCATTCTCTAACCATACCCGGTTCACCGGCTCCACGCCGCTTCGATAACTATGCTGCAGACACTGATGTCCTACATCTCCCAGGTGGCTTTGCTGCCCTTTTCGCTTTTGGTTATTACCAGTTTTGTTTCCACCTGAGACTTTAATTCAGACACATGTGAAATAATGCCGATCAACCGATTTCCTTCCGACAGAGAAACCAGCAGATGCAAGGCCTGATTTCTGGTTTCATCACTCAAGGAACCAAAGCCCTCATCAATAAACATGGTTTCAATACAGACTCTTCCTGCTGTATTCTGGATCAGATCCGAAAGCCCCAGTGCCATGGCTAAGGCCGCCATAAAGGACTCTCCACCGGATAAGGTTTTCACATCCCGCACCTGATCATTGGGAATACTGTAAATATCCAGATCCAGACCAACTTCCTTCTGGGTACCCAGATTTTCCAAATCTCTGCACTGCAGCAAAAACTGCTTATTGCTCATCACTACCAGACGTTCATTAGCCGCCTGAATCACCTTTTTAAAGTAACGTCTCTGGATATACGTCTGGAAGTTCAGGTGTTTCTTGGACAGTTTTCCCCCGGCGGTTTCATACAGTTCTTTTACCAGTTTATACTGTTGTGCTATTTTCTCTCTTTTACTATAGTACTGCTTCAGTTTTTGATAGGCTCCATGATTCTGAGCCTGTTCAGAAACAATTGCCTGCAATGCCTTACGTTTCTGACCCAATATCGCATCCAACTGTTGATATTGTTCCTTCAACCCGTTTATATCAACAGGCTCTTTTCCCCGGGTTCTTTCTCTGTAGTTGTTTAAATCATACTGATTCCGGGTCCATTTCTTCTGAAAGCTGTCTACTTTCTCTTTACATTCCTGCAGGTCAGACTGCTCCATAAAGGCACTCAAATATGCCTGCTCATCCGAAAACTTCTGTTTTGTCAGAGTGGTTTCCAGTTGTTCGTCAGCCTGCTTCAAAGCTTCAAGACAGCCAACCACTTCTTTCTCCAAAGCCTCCCTTTGTCCCTGCAATACAGAGACCTGCTGTTGCTTTTTCCGGAAAGCCTCTTCCCCGGTATCCTTTGCGGACTGCAGCCTCTTCCTTTCTTCTTCCATACTGCGGATAACCTGCTGTACCTCGATAATGGTCCCGTAGGGCAATTTCCTCCGGAGTTGGAGAAGCTGTTGTGCCTGCATTTTTTCCGTGGTCATAAGGGCTGCTCGCTGACTGTTCAAAGCATGCAGTATGTCCTGCCTTTTCTGTTCCTTCTCTGTCATTTCCTGCTGCAGCTTCTTGACCAGCGTATCCTTTTCATCCACCAGCCCCTTAGCAGCTTCCACCGCCTCTTTTGATACATTCTGCTGCAGAGAGGATTCCACTTTGCTATGATGCACACTGCCGCAGACAGGACATGGCTGTCCCTCCACCAATTCCTTTCGCAGAATATCAGCCTGATATGTCAAAAACAGATGAAACAGCTTATCGTGCTCCTGTTTTGCAAGTAGAAGGGCTTCCTCTGCCTCCTCACATGAGGTTTTCAGAGATGCAATTTGCTCTTGTAGCTTCTCTGCCTCTTTCTGTCTTTCCTCTAATTCTTTCAGTTCTTTTTGCGTGTTTGTCAGCTCTTTCTGCAGATGCTCCAGCAAATCGTAATTTTCCAGACTCTGCTGTAGTCCGGAGATATTGGATACCAGCCCTTGATACTTCTCCTCATAAGCTGCACAGGCAAGTTCCTTCTGCTGCTGCAGTTCTTCCATCTCTTTCCCGGCAATTTCCAGAAGTTTTTCTGCCTGCTCTACAGCTTCCCTTTTTTCCCGCAACAGCTTCTGTTGCAATTTCTTACGTTCATAATCCGGCGTCACATGCAAAGCACGCTCTGCAGACTCCAGCTGTTCTTTTCTCTTTTCCTGTTCTTCCTTTGCCCCCAGCAATTCCTCTTGCAGTTCTTCTGCTTCCTTCAGCTTATCAAAGTCATTTTGGAGGCTTTCCGCCTGATCCAATTGTTTTGACAGAGCCTCCTTTTCTTTTTCCGCCTCGGCAATTGTTTCCTGCATCTGCTTTTCAGACCTTTTATAGGACGCCTGAATCTGCTCCAACAAAGCAAATATTTCCTCTTTTCTGTCCTCACTGAAATGCCCCTGCTCCTGCCACACCTCTTCCAGTTCTTCCGCCTGTTTACAACAGATGTCTTCCAGTCTTCTTTCAATATCCTTCTGATTATCCTGCAGACTGCCATACAAATCCATAAACATCTGCTTCAGTTCCGATTCAAACAGTTCATACATCCGCGTATCAAAGATATCTGCAAAAATCTGTCTCCGTTCTTTGGAATCCGCATGCAAAAGCTTCAGGAAATCACCCTGAGCAAGCATGGCAATCTGGGTGAACTGATTCCCATCGATACCGATAATCTCCCGGATTCGTTCATCAATGTCTTTCTTTTTTCCCGGATATTCTGTTCCATCCGGCAAAGTCAGACTGACAGAGGCTAATTCCTTGGTTTTCAGCAGTTCCATTTCCACCGAACCGTCTTCTGACACCTTTTTCTTATACTTGTTCTGCTCCGGAGAACGAACCACTCTGTACTGCTCTTTTCCGATGCGAAAAACGAAGGTTACTCTGGTTCTTTCGCCCGGCAGGGCATACTGGGAGATCATCATAGAATCATTTCGCTTCCCACCGCTGGAGGTGTCGTATAGGGCATACATGATTGCATCAAAAATGGTGGTTTTCCCGGCACCCGTGTCACCGGTAATCAGGAATATGCCATGATCTTTATTGGTAAAATCGATCGTCTCATCTCTATAGGAACCAAAGGATTCCATTTTCAGTAAAACCGGCTTCATACTGCGTCTCCTGTCATCTCTGTATCATCTAAGTGGTGCTCCCGGCTTGTCAAACCGTATATGATTGGGAGCCGGAAAGTTTAGCGATAACCTGCTCCACAATCTCCGTTTCTTCCTCATTCAGCGGACGCTGATTCATTTCCCGGAAGAATTCCTGAAACAGCGTCAGCAGGTTTTCATTTTCCTGTTCTTCACTATCTTGCTGCAGAAAATGTAAGGTTCTGGAATTCTCAATCTGTACCTCCAAAATACGGGAATAGAACTCTGCCAGTCTGTCCTTAGGCCGTACCAGAGACTCTTCATTTGTCAGGATAATACTCACATAATCATCACAAGGATGATCCTTTCCTCTCGCAATCAGTTCTTCCAGTGTTCCTTTCAGGCAAAGCACATCAGGATGCAGCACCAAAGGTATTTTCTCCACCTGCAGTTTTCCCTTTTCTTCCAATGTGACCATGGTAATGCACTTTTCGTCAGAAGCCTCACTGACAGAATATTTCATAGGTGTACCGCTGTAACGTATTTTCTCACTACCCACCTTTTGTGCCTTATGAATGTGCCCCAGGGCAACATAATCAAAATCCTCTACCACTTCCGTACTCACACTGTCCAGTCCACCGATGGATAGGTAGCGAATTTCAGAATCCCGTCTTTCAGGCTCTTCTGCACCGGCCACAAAAAACTGATGGGCAAGGAGCACATTTCGCTCTTCTGTATTGATATGTTCCCGGTCCAGGAAAAATTTTACTGCCTCTTCGTATGTTCTGACCGGATTCTCTTTCTCTGTACCTTCCGATTCTGTCCGCTCTGTCATTTCATCCTTTTGAGCAATGTTTTTGTCTTCCGCCTCTTCCGAAGGGTATTCTCCCTCTGATTCCCGAAGAAAGTTCCTGGCATCTGCCGGCTTTGTGAAAGGCAGCAGGTAGAAATTCACATGACCCCAGGGATCTGATAATACGATTTTGGACAAATGCTCTTCTTCCCGTTGGGGCAGATTAGCAGACACATAAATCTGTTCTTTTTCCAGAAATGCACCGGCATAGGATAATCGCAGATTATTGTCATGATTTCCGCTGATGATCATCACGGGTATCTTCGGTTCCAAGTCGCTTAGCTGCCGTAAAAAACTGTCAAAAAGCCGGAAGGCCTCTCCGGAAGGAGCTGCCTTATCATAGATATCTCCGGCAATCAGTATGGCATCCGGTCGATAGGTTTTGGCCGCCTCTATCACCTGTGTCATAACGTCCACTTGTGTTTCCGTCAAATCATAGGCATGTAACTGTTTTCCGATATGTAAGTCTGATAAGTGAAAAAATCTCATGTAAACCTC
>CALZKI010000013.1 GCA_945787995.1 uncultured Lachnospiraceae bacterium
AAAAATAAAGATTACTTTTTTCGCCATAATAGTATATTATAGGTTGAGGATGTATATTACGAAAGAAAGGCAGGTGTTTGCAATTCTTAGCATACAGAATGTTCATAAGTCTTTTGGAAAAACAGAAGTGCTAAAGGGGGTTGATTTCCAAGTGGAACAGGGCCAGGTAATTGCCATCATCGGCCCTTCCGGTTCGGGAAAAACCACACTTCTCAGATGCATCAGCTTCTTAGAGAGAGTAAACCGGGGGACTATGCTTTTCGACGGTGTGGAATATAATATGCATACGGTTCATGGGAAACAGGTACGTTCCATCCGGCAGAAAATGGGATTTGTTTTTCAGGGATTTCATTTATTTCGAAATAAAAACGTGTTGGAAAACGTGACGGAAGGCCTTATTGTTGTGAGAAAGATGAACAGGGAAGAGGCTAACCGAATTGCTTTGGAAGTATTGGAAAAGGTTGGCATGGCGGATAAGGTGGATGCCTATCCCCATGAACTGTCCGGTGGACAACAGCAGCGTGTGGCGATCGCCAGAGCCATTGCCCTTAGTCCGGAGGTGATTTTGTTTGATGAACCTACTTCAGCCCTGGATCCGGAACTGACCAAGGAAGTGCTGGAAGTTATGAAAAAGATCGCCGAGGAAGGCATTACTATGGTGGTGGTTACCCATGAGATGAGTTTTGCTCTGCAGGTAGCCAATAAAGTGATCTTTATGGAGGATGGTCAGATTGTGGAGGAGGGCATGCCGGAAGACATCTTTTATCATCCGCAAAAGGAAAGAACAAAACAGTTTATCCAAAATAGCGTGCAAAATATTGACTAGAGGCAAAAACAGAAAGTGCGAAGCATAGAGTACAGAACGATCACTTAGTGTTCCAGATATAAAATGCAAGACAACAGTATGGCAGTGCGGGTGATGCAAGGCTGTTCAAAATTACAAAAAAATGATGCACCTGCAGAATGGAGTATATTATGAAAAAATGGATTCGTGTGATGCTGATTGGCTTGATGACCCTTGGGCTTGTAGCCTGCGGTAACAAAAGTCAGACAGAAACAGGAAAAGACAAACTGGATGAGATCAAAGAACGAGGCTACCTGCTTGTAGGTACTGAGGGCACATACGCACCAAACAGCTACCATGATGCAGACAATAAGCTGGTTGGCTTTGATGTGGAGGTGGCTGCCACAATTGCGAAGCACCTGGGAGTGGAAGTGAAATACGTGGAAACGGAGTGGGCTTCCATTTTTGCTGCATTAGATGCAGGCCAGATCGATGTGGTGGTAAACGAAGTGGGATACACAGAAGAACGTGCCGAGAAATATGACTTTACAGAGCCATATGCCTTTGTACAGGGCGGCATTCTTGTAAGAGAGGATGATGATAGCATCCGTAGCTTTGAAGATTTGGAAGGTAAGGTTGCAGCAAATGAATCTACCAGTACCTGGGGGGCAACAGCCGTGGAGTATGGTGCAACCCTGGATCCGGTAAACGCCATGGCACAGTCTATTTCTGAGGTATTAAACGGCAGGGCTGACTGCACCTTGAATTATGTAACGGCATTTCATGATTACATGAAGGAAAATCCGGATGCCAAGGTGAAAATTGCGGTGTATTCCGATCCGGAGCCCAGCTCCTATATTCCGGTTGTGAAGGGCAACGAAAAGCTTGTGGAAGCAATCAATCAGGCATTAAAGGAAGCACAGGAAAGCGGAGAACTGTCTGCCATTTCCGAAAAATACTTTGGCGTTGACGTGACACAAAAGTAGCAAGAAGAAAAGCGTGTCCGCAATAGACATATAGACCTTAGGCATAGAGACATAATCCCGAGAAGGGAGTAAAGGTTGAGGAGAAGGCTCTTGAGTAGCAGAATTCTGGAAGAATTGATTCAATCATTTGGTATGCTGGCGGCAGCGGCCCTAAAGGTCACTGTGCCGCTGACCATCATTTCATTCATCATTGGAATAGTGATAGCGCTTATGGTGGCACTGGTGCAGATTGCCAGGATCCCGGTGCTAAAGCAAATTGCAAGATTTTACGTGTGGATTATCAGAGGTACACCCATGATCGTGCAGCTTTTTGTGGTGTATTTTGGTTTGCCCAGTATTGGTATTACTTTGCCCGCATTTCCCAGTGCAGTAGTGGTGTTTTCCTTAAGCGTGGGTGCATATTGCTCTGAAACGATCCGGGCTGCTATTGAAGCAGTTCCTACCGGACAGATGGAGGCAGCCTACTGTGTGGGGATGAGTTACCCCCAGGCCATGCTGCGGATCGTTTTACCTCAGGCAGCCAAGACGGCATTTCCGCCTCTGTCCAATTCGTTGATCGGTTTGGTCAAAGACACTTCTCTGGCATATAGTGTGACGATTGTGGAAGTACTTGCTACTGCCCAGAGAATTGCTTCCAGAACATATGACTATTTTTGGCTGTATCTGGAAGCCGGTTTTATCTATTTGATTATATGCACAGTGCTGACACAGCTGCAGCGTGTTGCAGAGAAGAAGATGGAAAAAATCAGTTCATAAAGCGGACAGACATGTATCTTTGCATGGAAGTCCATCAATGACAAGGGAAAAGAGAAATGGATGCATTACAAGTATTTGACTTTGACAGAGAGATAGATAGGAGCAATACCGGTTCCCTGAAGTGGGATGTGAAGGAAGGCCAGCTTCCTATGTGGGTGGCTGATATGGATTTTGAGGTGGCTCCTGCTATCAAGGAAGCTTTGAGAAATAGAGTGGAGCATGGTGTTTTCGGCTATACCGTTACACCGGACGAGTGGTATGACGCTTACATTTCCTGGTGGCAAAGGCGTCATCATTTTACCATGGAGAAGGAATGGCTGATTTTCAGTACAGGCGTGGTACCCATTATTTCCTCAGTGGTAAGGAAGATAACCACGCCGGCAGAAAATGTCATTGTGATCACACCTGCTTACAATATTTTCTTCAATTCCATTTTCAACAACGGTAGAAATATTGTGGAGTGCATTTTGCCCTACAACCGGGAGAATTGCTCCTATCATATAGATTTTGCTGATCTGGAAAAGAAGTGTAGTGATCCACAGAGTACTCTTCTGATTCTCTGTAATCCTCACAATCCTACCGGCAAAATCTGGGATGCAGATACCCTGGCCCGTATCGGAGAAATCTGCAAGCGACATCATGTGACGGTTTTGTCCGATGAAATTCATTGTGATATCACCCTTCCCGGCACAGAGTACACGCCTTTTGCATCGGTATCGGAGACCTGCAGAGAGATCAGTATCACCTGCATAGCTCCCACTAAGGCGTTCAATATTGCCGGCCTGCAAACAGCGGCTGTCTGTGTACCGAATGAAGAATTAAGACACAAGGTATGGCGCGGATTGAACACAGATGAGGTGGCGGAGGGAAATGTTTTCTCCTATGAAGCGGCCATTGCTGCTTTCAGACAGGGGGAACCGTGGTTGAAGGCATTGCTGGAGTACCTGGCCGAAAACAGAACGTATGCGGAAGCATATATCAAAGAGAATATTCCAAAGCTGCGGACCGTGCATGGGGAAGCAACCTATCTGTTATGGATTGACTGTGACAGTCTACAAACGGATTCGGAAACCCTGACCAGAAGGATTGAGGAAAAAACGGGGTTGATCCTGTGTGACGGCTGTGAGTACAGAGGAGATGGCATTCATTTCCTGCGTATGAATCTGGCTTGCCCCAGAAGTCGTTTGCAAGATGGTTTGGAGCGTTTGAAAAAAGCTGTTCAATAGGCGTATATTTCTAAGAAAAAGCCTAAAAATAAGGAATAGACAGAACGAAAGAGAACGCTAGACAGATATTGTCTTGCTTTGCTTTATTTTTTCGTTTATGATGGTTACACATCTATCAATGCAAAGGAGAAAGGGCCATCATGCACAAGAAGGATATGAGTGAACAACAGTGTGTTGCGGAATGTTGTGAAGTGGAAGAAATTCACCCTCATCTATTACAGGAAGCTCTGGCAAAGATGCCTTCCCCGGAAGAATTGAATGATCTGGCGGAGCTGTTTAAAACCTTCGGCGATCCCACCAGGATTCGAATTTTGTATGTTCTGTTCGAAGAAGAAGTATGTGTTTGTGATCTGGCGGCCGCGCTGAATATGACTCAGTCAGCGATTTCCCATCAGTTAAAAATTCTGAAACAGAATCACCTGGTGAAAAACCGCAGAGAAGGAAAATCCATTTTCTATTCCCTTGCAGATGATCATGTGAGAACCATGATTGCCCAGGGGCTGGAGCATGTGGAAGAATAGATTGCACAGTTTGATATCCGGCGTCACCTGTGCCCAACAGACGAAAGTGTGACGGGATGAAGTATAATAAAAGGAGTTTTAGTTTCTATGAAAAAAATAATTTGTTTATCACTGATTTTGATTATGGCAATATCCCTTGTGGGATGTGGTAAGAAAAACAAAGGTAGTGAGAATGTAGATATTGCAGATAGCGTAACGCTGTTAAATACAGTATGGGCTTCTTATGATGAGGCAGAGAAGTTTCCGGCCGGTGGCGGAGACTTTGCAACAGAGGAAACTACTTCCATGGATGGCCCTGCGAAAGTGGGGATCGCAGATGCGGAAGTGCTGGATTCCATGTTTGGACTGCCGGAAAGCGGCGTAGCACAGATTGATGATGCTGCTTCACTGAGTCATATGATGAATGCCAACACCTTCACCTGTGGCGTATTCCGGGTTACGGACGGTACAGACATGGCCGAATTTACAAAGAATCTTCGCGATCATATTCAAGAACGACAGTGGATGTGTGGTTTCCCTGACAAATTATGTATCATGACAGTAGGGAATTATGTGGTTTCTGCTTTCGGTAAGGAAGAACCCATGAATACGTTCCGGGATAAAGTGCAGGCTGCATACCCTGTTGCTACAGTAGCTTATGAAGAAGTGATTGAGTAGAAGGAGAAGGATCGGATGGTTTTTTCCGGCATTCCGTTTTTATTTTATTTTCTGCCTTTTTTCCTAATTGTATATTTTGCGGTACCTGCCCGTTTTAGAAATACGGTCTTGCTTCTGGCAAGTCTGTTTTTCTATGGGTGGGGGGAACCGCGTTTCGTCCCTGTACTGATACTGATGATCGTGCAGGGATTTCTTTTTGGTATTCTGATCGAAAAGGGGTGGCATCCGAAAGCATGTCTGATCACCTCTCTGGTATTGAGTCTTGGTACCTTGGGGGTATGTAAGTATGGTAATTTTTTTCTGGAGAATTTTCGCACATTGACCGGACTTCCTATAGCTCTTTTGCGTATTACCTTGCCCATTGGTATCAGCTTCTATACCTTCCAGATGATCAGCTATGTGGTAGAAGTGTATTGGAAGAAAGTGCCTGCCCAAAAGAATTTTGTGAATCTGGCAATGTATATTGCCATGTTTCCCCAATTGGTGGCAGGACCTATTGTTCGCTATGATGAAATAGCAGAAGAGGTGGCACATAGAAAGACGGTTCCGGAAGAAGTATCCTATGGCATCAGGAGATTTGTGATCGGTCTGGCGAAAAAAGTCATCATCGCGAATTCCCTGGGAGAATTTTGTACAGGATTTAAGGAATCGGCGTCTATCAGTGTGGTTTATGCATGGTGCTATGGGATTGCCTACGCATTGCAGATTTACTACGATTTTTCCGGCTACAGTGATATGGCTATTGGCCTGGGACGCATTCTGGGATTTCATTTTTCGGAGAATTTCAGGTATCCTTTTGTTTCCAAAAGTGCCACAGAATTCTGGAGAAGATGGCATATTTCGCTGGGCTCCTGGTTCAGAGATTATGTGTATATTCCGCTGGGCGGAAACAGAGTGTCCAAGGGGCGATGGTATCTGAATATTATGGTGGTTTGGGGACTGACAGGGTTCTGGCACGGTGCATCCTGGAACTTCTTACTGTGGGGACTGTTCTTTGGGGTTCTGCTGATTCTGGAAAAGAGATTTCTGTTACAACGCCTGGAGAATGCGAAAGTATGGAATCACATCTATATGTTTCTGGTGATTGTTTTCAGCTTCCTGCTTTTTGATTCTCTGAACTTGCGTGAAGGACTGGGTTATTTGGCATGTATGTTTGGTGCAGGGGATGCTCCTTTCATCACCGCGGAAACTGTCTATTTTGTGCGGAAATATTTGATCCTGATATGTATGGCTCTGGTAGGGGCAACACCGGTGGTGGCGGGAGTCTTCGGATGGCTGGCAGAAAAATTGCTGCAGAAGAAGGAGACTACATGGCTCTGGCATGTAGGAGAGACAATTGTTCTTCTTGGCCTGTTGGTGCTGGTAATCGGATTTCTTGTAGATGGATCCTTTAATCCGTTTTTGTACTTTAGATTTTGACGAAAGGAAAAGTATGTATTCTGAAAAGACCAATCGAATCGTAATATATACAGTGGGATTTGTTTTTCTGGCATTGTTTGTCTGGTGTCTGGTGAAACCGGTGGATGATTTTTCTGCCAGCGAGCGTCGACCGTTAAAGTCAATGCCGGAGCTGACCATAGAATCTGTCGTAAATGGGAGATTTATGGAAGAATTCGAGACATATGCTTCCGATCAGTTTCCCCTGCGGGATTTATTCCGGCGGGGCAAAGTGTGGTTTGCCGAATCTGTCCTGGGACAGAAGGAACAAAACAAAATTTACAGAGAAGAAGGGCACCTATCTAAACTGGAGTATCCTTTGGATTTGGAATCCGTGGAGAATGCGGGAGAGCAGTTTCAGTCCCTGTATCAGTATTATGTGAAAGACGCCGGCGGAAAGGCGTACCTTTCGATAGTGCCAGATAAAAATCTGTTCTTGGCAGAACCCAACGGCTACCCCTCCATGGATTATGAGGCATTGGTGGAACAACTGCGGGCGACTACGCCTGATCTGGAATATGTTGATATTTTTCCTCTTCTGCAAGTGGAGGACTATTATGATACAGATCCCCATTGGAGACAGGAACAGATTGTGGATGTGGCGGAAAAACTGTTGCAGGCTATGCAGACAAGCGCCCGGGAGCAGATGGAACCGGCAGAAGATCGGGCAGTAGTGCAGGAACCGGAAATATGCCTTCTGGACACACCTTTCTACGGCGTTTATGCAGGACAGTATGGGCTGAAGACAGAAGGGGAACCTATTTACTATTTGAAGTATGCGGATTTTGATAACTGTATCGTGACTGATTTGGAAACGAACCAAAGCATACCCATCTATGATATGGAACGGGCGAAGGGACGAGATCCCTATGAAATGTTTCTGTCCGGCTCCAAGTCCTTGCTCCGGATTGACAATCCCACAGGACCAAAAGGGAAACGGCTGATTCTCTTCAGAGATTCCTTTGGCAGCAGTATTGCCCCCTTGTTTGTGCCCTGTTATGAACAGATCATTTTGGTGGATATTCGATATATCAGAGGAGATGTTTTACAGTATTTTGTTGATTTTAAGGGGGCAGATGTATTATTCTTATATAGTACACTTGTGTTAAATAACAGCATTACCCTGCAAGGGAATCTGCATATAAATTAAGTCCTTTTTCACAACCGGGCATATAGTTGAGAAGATGTAGCCCGGATATTTGGATATAGGGAAGAGTGGGAACGAAGATAGTTCCTATCCGGAGGATGTATGAATCGTAAAATTGCATTGCTAATGGGGGAAGTGACAGGTAACTTCCAGGAGACGATTGCCAGAGCGATTGCGGCACGTGCAAACGAATTGGGATATGACATGGTTGCATTTTGTACCTATGGATCCTATAACGATGATATTCTGTTTTCAGAGGGAGAAAAGGCTTGTGTGTATTTGCCCAACTACGAAGAATTCAGCGGCATTATCGTGACAGAAGATGTCTTTGACATTGAGGGAATGGGTGATGAAGTGTATGCCCATTTGAAACAGCATGCAAAGTGCCCTGTGGTATATCTTCGCACAAAGCGGGAGGGCTTTTACAGTGTGCTGCTGGAAAATAAGCAGCCTATGAAGAATATGACCAGACATTTTCTGGAGGATCATGGGTTTCGTGACATTTGCTATATGTCCGGAAAAAAGGAACTTTGGGATTCTGCGCAGCGTCTGGAGGGATTTCTGGAAGCCATGGAAGAGAAGGGCATACCCGTAACGGAGCATATGATCTTTCACGGAGATTATTGGCGGGAAAAAGGAAAGGTTGCTATCGATTGGTTTATGGAAGGAAGAGACACTTACCCCCAGGCCATCATATGTGCCAATGATTACATGGCACTTTCCATTTGTGAAGAACTTCGGGAAAGAGGCGTAAATGTTCCGGAGGATGTCTGCGTTTCCGGTTTTGACTATGTGTATGAGGCAAAGTTTTACCAACCCTCCATTACCTCTATCTTTGTTGATTTTCCCAAGATGGGAGCGATGGCGGTAGACATTATTGACCGGGTGAACAGAGGATTGCCTCAGGAACAGATAACCCGAATGACTCCGGATCTTAAGCTGCAGAAAAGTTGCGGATGCGGAGAACAATGGACGTTTGATGACGTGGCCGAAATGATTGACCAGAATTATCAGAATGCTTTCTCTATGAAAAATATCATGCTGTCTACTATGGAGTATCAGGATGCTTTTGAGGAAAATGAGTATCTTCGTGTGGCGGAGAAATATTTCAGCCTCATGCATTGCGATAAAGTGTGGCTGTGCCTGTGCGATGAGAAGGAAGAAGGCTTTTTGGCGGTTGAAAACGAGAATCGCTTTACCAGACAGGTGGTACTAAAACGAGTTTTACATAGTAACAAAAATGCAGACAAGAGAAACTTTCCTTTTTCCCGAACTGATTTGCTTCCCAAAGAATTTTGGAGCAAGGATGCACCCAATAATCTGTTAGTTTTCTCATTGCATTATAAAAATAAGATATATGGTTATCTGGTGGCTGAAATGCCCCGGAAGACCTGGCCGGACATTTATTCCCAGTCCTATATTCAGAATCTGGCCAACGCCATTGAAAATGCCATGGTGCAAAGGGAATTGAGTTCTTTTGAAGAGATTAAAGCATTGTATCAAAAGGATTCTTTGACCGGTCTCTATAACAGACGAGGTGCTGATAAACTGACCAAAGAAATGTTTGCCAAAGCCGGTGAAACAGGAACGGAATTGATTTTGGTCAGCATTGATATGGATGGTTTGAAATATATCAATGATACCTATGGACATACGGAAGGTGACAAAGCCATTAGCAAGATGGGGGCAGTGTTACAGAGTGCGGTCCATGAAAAGGAAGTGTGTGCCCGTGTAGGGGGAGATGAGTTCTTCTGTATTCTGTTGTCAGAAGATCCTGACCGGGAAAAACAATTCCTCAGCCAATTGGAAAAGAGTATGGAAGAAGCCAATGAGAAGGGAGGTCTCTATTCCATCGGAGCCAGCGTGGGATTCGCCCGCAGCATGGAAACGCCGGGCATGTCACTTCTGCAGTGTCTGCAATTGGCGGATATGCGTATGTATGAAAACAAACGCAAGAGAAAGGTAGCCAGAGGTCAAAGTGTGTAGGAACACAACACAATTCAAAAAGAAATAGGATGAATAAAGGTCGACGTCAATTGGGTTTGACGTCGACCTTTTTGCTGTGGTAATGCGATTAAGTTCTTCTGTGCATCATTCACCCTTACGGATACGCCCTATCAGATGTTTGTCGGAAACATCGATCACAATGGTATCTCCGGTTGCAACCTGATCGGAAAGGATCAGTTTTGCGGAAATAGTCTCCACATATTTTTGAATATATCGTTTCAACGGTCTTGCACCATAGACGGGATCATATGCCTGTTCTACAATAAATGCTTCCGCTTCTTTTGTCAGTTCTACCCTCAGTTCTCTGTCTGCCAGACGACGATTCAAATCATCGATGATCAACTGAATGATGCCACCGATATTATCCTTTGTCAGAGGCTTGAAAAGAATCGTTTCATCCAGTCTGTTTAAGAACTCGGGTCTGAAATGAGCACGGAGCTCTTCCATGACAGCCTGCTCGGCCTGTGGGGTGATGCTGCCATCCTCGTGAATACCGTCCAACAAATAGGTTGCGCCGATGTTAGAGGTCATGATCAGTATGGTATTCTTAAAGTCAACGGTGCGACCCTGAGAATCTGTGATACGACCATCATCCAGAACCTGTAACAATACATTAAACACATCCGGATGGGCTTTTTCTATCTCGTCGAAAAGCACAACAGAATAAGGTTTCCTGCGAACCGCTTCTGTTAACTGACCGCCTTCTTCATAACCCACATATCCGGGAGGCGCTCCGATCAGTCTGGACACAGAGTATTTCTCCATATATTCACTCATATCGATTCGGACCATGTTATTCTCGTCATCAAAGAGAGAAGCAGCCAGCGATTTGGCCAGTTCTGTTTTACCTACACCGGTAGGTCCTAAGAATAAGAAGGAACCGATTGGCTTTGTGGGATCCTTGATACCGGCCTTGGAACGAATGATGGCTTCTGTTACCTTGGTAACACCCTCATCCTGTCCGATAACCCGTTTGTGTAATTCTTCGTCCAGATGCAAAGTCTTGTTTCGCTCACTCTCTGTAAGCTTGGCTACAGGAATGCCGGTCCATCGGGAGATGATTTTGGCAATCTCTTCTTCGGAAACACTTTCATGAACCAATGTCAGATCGTTCTTCTTTACGTTTTCTTCTTCTATTTCAAGCTGTTTTTTCAAAGAAGGCAATTTGCCATAGGATAATTCGGCGGCTTTTTCGTAATCTCCGTCCCGTTGTGCAATCTGAATTTGGTTGTTCACCATGTCAATTTCTTCACGCAGTTTGGACAATTTTTCTACCGATGCCTTTTCGTTATCCCATTGAGCCTTGCGGTTACCGAATTCTTCTTTTAATTCAGCCAGCTCTTTCTGCAGAGTTGCCAGCCGTTCCTGACTGAGTTTATCATCCTCTTTTTTCAGTGCAGTTTCTTCAATTTCCATCTGCATCACACGTCTGGACAATTCATCCAGCTCGGTAGGCATGGAATCCAGCTCTGTTTTGATAAGAGCACAGGCTTCATCTACCAGATCAATGGCCTTATCCGGCAGGAAACGATCGGAGATGTAGCGGTGAGAGAGGACTGCCGCGCTGACCAGGGCATTATCCATGATTTTCACACCATGATATACCTCGTAGCGTTCCTTTAGCCCTCTTAATATAGAAATCGTGTCTTCCACGGTAGGTTCTTCCACCATGACCGGCTGGAAACGACGTTCCAGAGCGGCATCTTTTTCGATGTATTGTCGGTATTCATCCAGCGTGGTGGCACCGATACAGTGAAGCTCACCACGGGCAAGCATAGGCTTTAACATGTTGCCGGCGTCCATGGCACCTTCTGTTTTGCCTGCACCCACAATGGTATGCAATTCATCAATGAACAGGATGATCTGTCCGTCACTTGCTTTTACTTCATCCAACACCGCTTTCAGACGCTCTTCGAATTCACCTCTGTATTTGGCACCTGCCACCAGGGCACCCATATCCAGAGCAAACAGCTTTTTATCCTTCAGCCCCTGGGGTACATCACCTCGTACAATACGCTGTGCCAGGCCTTCTACAACTGCTGTTTTACCTACACCCGGTTCTCCGATCAGGACCGGATTGTTTTTGGTTTTTCGGGACAAAATTCGGATCACGTTTCGAATTTCTGCATCACGACCGATGACCGGATCCAATTTCTGGTCACGGGCTTTTTCCACCAGATCCTGTCCGTATTTGGCAAGGGTATCGTAGGTTGCCTCCGGGTTATCGGAAGTAACTCTCTGATTACCTCTTACAGAAGAGAGTACCTGTAAAAATCTTTCCCGGTTGATACCGTATTCCCGGAAGATTTCTTTGATTTCTTTATTGGGATGTTTCAGCATGGACAGGAAAATATGTTCCACGGATACATACTCATCCCCTAACGCTTTGGCTTCATCCTCAGCACTGATGAGAACCTGGTTCAAATCTTTTCCTATATATACCTGACCACCCTGTACTTTCACTCTTTTCTCAATAGCCTGTCTGGAACGATTCAGGAAAGCTTCTTTGTTGATTTCCATCTTTTCCACAAGCTTTAGTATCAAGCTGTCATCAATTGTCAAAAGACTGTATAGCAGGTGCTCTTGTTCGATTTCCTGATTGCCGTATTCGTAAGCCAGTTTTTCACAACCCTGAACAGCTTCCATGGATTTCTGCGTAAATTTCTGAATGTTCATAAAGCTCCTCCTATCTGTGATGGTAACATCACGACTATGATTTCCTAAGAACGAGTTCATTATAATTCAATTGTTAGCACTCTGCAATAGTGAGTGCTAAAAATTTAGAGATTATTTAGATTCTCTATTTAGACATTGTGTTCCCGACAATGAATTTTTGCATTTGTACTCTCCACGAAACCCACCGGATGTGGTACACTAAAAAGTGTGCGTGCTTCTCGCTGTTACTTACGCTGAGAGCGTTATTGAATTATGTAATCCAGAATGAGGTAAAGATGAGATATCCGGAATTTCTGAAAGAACAGGGAACCATAGGCTTTGTAGCACCTTCCTTCGGGTGTAATATAGAGCCCTACAAAACTGCTTTTGTCAATGCCCAGAAGAGATTCACAGAGAAAGGGTTTTCGGTGCAGCTTGGACCCAACTGCTACGCCGGCGAAGGAATCGGTATCAGTAATACCCCCGAGCTTTGTGCAGGAGAACTGATGGAAGCCTATTGCAGTGAAGAAAGTGATGTGCTGATTTCCTGTGGCGGCGGCGAATTGATGTGTGGAATCTTGGATCATATGGATTTTACAAAGATCGCAGCTGCGAAACCCAAATGGTTTATGGGATATTCGGATAATACAAACTTTTCTTTCCTATTAAATACCTTGTGTGATACCGCATCCATGTATGGACCGAATGCAGCCGCTTTTGGCATGGAGCCATGGCATCCGAGTATGGAGGATGCATTTGCTGCATTGCAGGGAAAAGTATGCTTTCAGGGGTATGAACTTTGGCAGCTGGAAGGGACAAAGGATGAAGAACATCCTTTGGAACCTTTTCATGTGACAGAACCTGTGGTGCTTCACAAATTTGTGGGAGACGGAAAACCCTTGGGGACGAATACAAAAGAAGCAGAGTCCGTCCATATGGAAGGTCGTCTGCTTGGTGGATGTTTGGATTGTCTGTCTGTTCTTTGCGGAACAAAGTATGACCGGGTAAAGGAATACGTTGAGAAATATAAAGATGACGGTATCCTCTGGTTTCTGGAGGCCTGTGATCTGAACATGATGTCTCTTAGGCGGGTAATGTGGCAGTTAGAAAACGCCGGATGGTTTCGCTATACAAAAGGCTTTTTGATCGGTCGCCCCTTGCATTTTGGGGAAAATCTGATGGGACTTGATCAGTATAAGGCAGTCTATGATGTGATCAGTCATTACCGGGTGCCGATCATCATGGATGCTGATCTGGGACATCTGCCTCCAGCAGTACCACTGATTGGCGGAAGTATGGCCACCATAGAGGCTAAGGGAAATCGTTGGCAGATAGAAATGCGCCCAGAGTAGAGTAAGCAGATACAGATGCGTACAGAGTAGTGCAAGCAGATAGATGTCAGATGGCGAGGGTTCCCTATAACGTTTAGGAATTATGGAATAGATAGGTACTGTGGAATAGATTCGAAAGGAATGACAGAAATGATACCGAAAGATCCGGTCATGTTACTTAGCTTTATCAATTTAAAATTGAGAGATTATTATAGTAGTTTGGAGGCTCTTTGTGATGATCTGCAGGTTTCTCCGGAAGAAATTACCGAGAAATTAGCATCCATCGATTATCATTACGATGCCGGGAAGAATGCGTTTGTGTAATATGGTAACCATTCATTTGATGGAGGATAGAAAACTGAAAAGTGAACTGGTTTGTGAAAAAGGAGTTTCCCTTTTGTCCGCACTGCAGGAGTATGGTTTTGTCCCGGCTGCTGTCTGCGGTGGAAGGGGGATTTGCGGTGCCTGCACCGTATGCTTTACAAAGGAGGCACCTTTACCCACACCTACTGAACGGGCTTTTTTCAGACCGGATCAACTGCGGGAGGGTAGAAGGCTTGCCTGCCGGATAACCGTTAATAAAGATCTTTTCCTAAAGATGCCTGAGGCAGCGGAGAATCCCAACGTGCTTTTTGGAAAAGTGGAAAAAGAAGCCCCACGGACAGATGTCTGCGGTAGTGTGCAGACCAATGTAGCGGGTACAGAACCAGCAACACTAACAGGTGGCGAAACGGAAGAATTGCCGGAATCTCCATACCTGACAGTGGTTGATCTGGGAACCACCACCATTGCCATGGAACTAAGGGAGACCGCGTCCGGAAAAACAGTGGGTCAGTATGCAGCCCTGAATCCCCAGAGAAAGTATGGTGCAGATGTAATCTCCAGAATGGAGGCTGCCCTTGCGGATGAGAAACAGGCAAAGAAGCTGTCTGCTCTGGTGCAGCAGGAAATACAGAGAGGGCTCACATATTTTCGACATCATTTTCCTGAAACAAATCTGCAAAAACCGCAGGTTTTCATTGCCGGTAACACAGTGATGCTACATTTGTTTGCCGGTCTTTCTGTGGAAGGATTATCCAAATATCCCTTCACACCGGTTACCACCGGGTTTTACGAAATGCAGGTGGGAGAATATCAGGTGACTTTACTGCCGGGGATTTCAGCCTTTGTGGGGGCTGACATTGTGGCAGACTTATACGCTCTTGATATGATACCGGAATGCACACCGGAACATAGAGTGACCGATAAAGTCAATGATAAGAAACCCAGATTTTTAGCGGATCTTGGGACTAACGCGGAATTGGCATACTTTGATGGAGAAACCTTAACCGTAACCGCCACTGCGGCCGGGCCTGCTTTTGAAGGGGGCATCACTGCAGGTGTTTTTGGAGCAGATCTGGTACGGCTTACCGCCGGATTATTGGAAACGAAGCAATTGGATCATACAGGTCTCTTACAGGGGGAGGCTTTTGAAAACGGTGTTGAGATAGAAGGGATCCGTCTGCAAAACAAAGATATTCGCACGTTGCAGTTGGCAAAAGCAGCTGTGGCAGCAGGCATAGAATCATTGAAGCCGGATTCTGATACAGAATTCTATCTTGCCGGAGGATTTGGATATTATCTGGATCCTGACAGCGCCATAAGGATTGGACTGCTGCCGGGGATTTCTGCAGAAACCATTCATGCTGTGGGAAATCTGGTGCCGGAAGGAATATACGCCATAGCAAGAGACCTGGCACAGGGTGAGCTGGAGAAAGAGGTATTGGAAAAGGCACTTCGGAGAGTGAGCGTAATAAACCTGGCAGAATTGCCGGAATTTCAGGAGCGATATCTGAAACATATAGATTTCCCCGGATAAACCGGATAAAAGCCTCCTGCGGATGGCAGAGATGTGCAGATGAAACTGTTACACAGAAGTGCGACGCTCATTTCACTGTCAATAACGTCGAGGTGATATGGAAAACTTCCAAAAAATCAGTCATAAGGAGAGATACCGGTCAGATGAGTAAATGGAAAGATACATTTCGGGAAGGGTCTGTGTACAAGCTGTTTTTTGCTTCCCTGCTTGCTACAGGACTGGCTTACGGATTATATAAGGGTATTATTGATAATTATCTTGCGGAAATCGTTGTGATGAGCGAGATGGACCGGGGCATTGCCGAATTTTTCAGAGAGATTCCCGGTTTGCTTCTGGTTTTCATTTTGGCAGTCCTATATACCTGTTCTGCTGAAACCATGTATAAGCTGGGTGCCATCATTATGGTAGCGGGAATGGGAATGTTAACCCTGATACCTGCAGACCGCATGTGGGTTACCCTTGCCATATGTGTCTATTCCCTGGGAGAGCACATTCAGCTGGGCATGAAAAATACATTGTCCCTGGAGTATTCCAAAGAGGGAAAGGGTGGCACTGCCCTGGGATTACAGAACGCTGTTTCCCAGATTGGTACATTGGCCGGTTATTTTGTGATCATGATTGCTTTCCTCTTTGTATCCGGAATGGGAGCTTTTCGAGGATTCTTTCTGATTGCGACCCTTATTTTTACCATATCCGCGTGCTTGGCTATGAAGATGAAGGGACACAGTGAAACAGACAAAAACAAGAGCCGGTTCTATTTTCGGAAGAAGTATACCAAGTACTATTTTCTGGAAGTGTTTTATGGGGCAAGAAAGCAGGTGTTCTTTACTTTTGGACCCTATGCACTGATTTTGTTTTATGGGGCAAAGACTTCCACCATTAGTCTGTTGTTTGCAATATCTGCAATTTGCTGCTTTTTTGCAGCACCTATTGTGGGAAAAATTATTGATCGCCTGGGATATAAGGTGGTGATGGTTTCTGACACGCTGATTTTGGTGATCGTATGTTTCTTTTATGGATTCGCACATCACATCTTTCCCATGCATGTGGCGTTTATCATTTGTTGTATCAACTATGTACTGGATGCAGTGATATCACTGGCCTCTATGGCTTCAAACGTATATGTACAGGACATTTCCGAAAACAGCGAGGAAGTGAAGGCAACCATATCCACAGGAATATCCGTGAATCATATGATTACCATCATGATCGCACTCTTTGGAGGGTGGATTTGGAAAACACTAGGAATTGAGACTTTGTTCACGCTGTCTGCAATATTGGGCTTATGTAACAGTGCCTATGCAGCAACCATCAATGTGAAGAAGGACCGTATGAAGATCTAAAAAAGCTGCGTGTAAAATACAGAAGCAAGAAAGAAAAGACAAAAAATATAGCAGTAAACAAGATAGATGTATATATGAGAAGGAGACTTATGCAATGGCACAGATTTTTATGAGATTTCCGGAAGGAAAGTACAAGGCATTAACCTTTAGCTATGATGATGGTGTGGAACAGGATGCTCGATTAATTGAAATCTTCCGGAAATATGGATTAAAAGGCACCTTTAATTTAAATAGTGCCTTATATGCGCCTGAGGGCACTGTGTATGAACCCGGAAGAGTACACAGAAGGATGACAGAGAAAGCTGTCAGTGAGTTGTACAAGCAGGAGGGCATTGAAGTGGCAGTTCATGCTGCTACACATCCCTGGCTGGAGCAGATGCCACAGAATATGGTTACCAAGGAGCTAATGGATGACAGGCAGAATCTGGAGAGACAGTTTGGCTGTATTGTTCGTGGCATGGCATATCCCTTTGGAACATATAGTGATCAGGTTGTGGAAAGCATGAAAACCGTAGGAATCGTGTATTCCAGAACAGTACATTCTACCCACGATTTTCTAATGCCTGTGGACTGGATGCGGTTGCCGGCAACCTGTCACCACAATGACCCTGAACTGATGAATTTGGCGGATCGTTTCATAGAGGGTGTTTCTTACGGACGCCCCTGGATGTTCTATGTGTGGGGACACAGCTATGAATTTGAGGAACGGGATAACTGGGAAGTGATAGAGAAGTTTGCTGCAAAAATGGCAAACAGAGATGACATATGGTATGCCACAAACATTGAGATTTATGATTATCAGGATGCCTTTAAGCAACTGAAATTCAGCATGGACGGAGATATGGTTTTCAATCCTACCGCATATGAAATGTGGTTTGAGAGAAACGGAGAAGTACAGTCTGTGAAACCCGGTGAGACAAAAAGGCTGGTATAATGAAATGCAGCGAACTGATCCGGCAGAGCTTGTGAAAAACAAAAAAAGTTGGCCAAAACTTTTGGTTTATGTAGCGGAAGTAAAGGACGTAAACTGACTATGGACTTATTTGATTATATGAGGCAGAGTAATATGGAGAAGGAAGCTCCCCTTGCTGCCAGACTGAGACCCACTACGTTAGATGAGGTGGTGGGACAAGAACATATTATTGGTAAAGATACGCTGCTATACAGAGCGATCAAGGCAGACAAATTGAGCTCTTTGATCTTCTATGGCCCTCCGGGGACCGGAAAAACGACTCTGGCAAAAGTGATAGCCAACACCACAAGTGCGGAATTTACCCAAATCAATGCAACCGTTGCCGGTAAAAAGGACATGGAGCAGGTGGTAGAGCAAGCCAAAAACACCCAGGGTATGTATGGAAAGAAAACAATTCTGTTTATCGACGAAATACATCGCTTCAATAAGGGACAACAGGATTACCTGCTGCCCTTTGTGGAAGACGGTACAGTGATATTGATTGGAGCAACAACAGAGAACCCGTATTTTGAGGTAAACGGAGCATTGATTTCTCGTTCCATCATCTTTGAATTGAAGCCGCTGAGCAGAGAGAACATCAAGGAATTGCTGCACAGAGCCGTCTATGATAAAGAGAAGGGAATGGGAGCCTATGACGCAGTCATCGATGAGGAGGCTCTGAATTTTCTGGCAGAGCTCTCCGGCGGTGATGCAAGACATGCCCTGAATGCCATTGAACTGGGTATCATGACCACCCAGAGAAGCGATGACGGGAAGATTCATATTGATCTGACTGTTGCCCAGGAGTGTATCCAGAAGAGGGTGATGCTTTATGATAAGTCCGGAGACAAACATTATGACACCATATCTGCCTTTATCAAAAGTATGCGTGGCTCTGATCCGGATGCGGCAGTATACTATCTGGCGAGAATGCTGAAGGCGGGGGAGGAAGTGGCATTTATTGCACGAAGGATTATGATCTGTGCGGCCGAGGATGTGGGTCTGGCAGACCCCAATGCCTTAAATGTGGCGGTAAGTGCTGCCCTGGCAGTAGAAAGAATCGGCATGCCGGAGGGACAGATCATTCTGTCGGAAGCGGCTGCTTATGTGGCTACTGCACCAAAGAGCAATGCCTGCTGTAATGCCATTTTCGATGCCATGAACACGGTAGAAGAAACCGGCAATCTGCCTATCCCTTCTCATCTGCAGGATGCACACTATAAAGGAGCAGCAAAATTGGGACACGGCACAGGCTACAAATATGCCCATGTGTATAAAAATCATTATGTAGAACAACAATATCTTCCTTATGAACTGACAGGAAAAGAATTCTATCAACCTTCTGGGAATGGATATGAAGTAAAAATAAAAGACCATATGGCACGCATTAAGAGAGAGGCGAAGGAAGAACAGGAAACGTAATTCATGGATCAGGAAAAGAAACAGGTAACAATCGGTAATCAGGATAAAGAGCAGGTTACAGTCGGCAATCAAGAAAAAGACCAGGTAACAGTCGGTAAGCAGGAAAAAAAGCAGGGAACAAGCGATAAGCAGGAAACCGCTCGGAAAAAGGGAAAGAAACGTACTCTGGACAAAGAAAAAGTCGCTAAGGGTAAGGCCTTATATAAAGAGAAGAAAAAGCAGGAAAAGCTGGATGCAAAGCAGAAAAAGAAAGCTGCAAAGATGCCTGAAAAGTCTGATGTGGATGAGAAGGAAAAACCTCAGGAGAAGATGAAACAACAAGTGCAGGCAAAATCCGGAAACAAGAAGGGGCTATGGATTGTTTTGGCTTTGGTAGCAGTTTTGTTTGCCGGGGGAAGCGTAGGTGGCTATTATTACTACACCGAGTATGAAAAAGAGCAGGCTATCCTTCAAGCAGAGCATGATGCTGTAGAAGCAATCATCCAGACCAATGCGGTAGACCAGTTGATCAAGGACAAGGAACGGCACCATAAAGAAGAACTTGGCCTGGGATCCGGCGAAGAACCGGCAAAAGAGTTTGCAGAACTGGGAAAATTCCTGTTGGAGGGTATTCTCGGAAGGCCTCCTTTTGTTGATCTGACGCCGGAAAATACGGCAGAGTTTACACAAATAGAATCCTGCTTGATCAATGGGGAAACAAGCAAGGTAGAGGTAACCGTGACTGCGGAAGAATTGCCTAATTCCGATGACGGGTATTATTATCTGATGGCGGAAGAGGTTTATGAGGACAGCATTGAGGGAAAAGAGCCGATTGCCAAAACAGAAAAAGATATATTATTTACTCTTTCAACAAACTTAAATAATGGATCGGCTGATTCCCATTTGTATCAGAAGTTTTCCGTTGCGGTGAAACTGGATGGCAAGTATGTGCGGGTAAGTAAGCCTCAGTATATTACCAATCCGGAGGCGATTGCGGCGCATGCACCTAATTTCTATAACCACAAGTCCAAGAAGGGACTTCTGGTGGACCCCGGTAAATTGAATAACGGATCGCTGGAAGATCTTGGCGTTAAGCATGCAGCATATAATATTATGCTGTCCCGTATTCTGGGAAATACAACCCATGGACAATATCCAACCATTGGATATACATATCATGGTAAGCACTACGCATTTAACGGCCATGTCATTGATGAGTATGATCACATTTTTACAACCTTATCCAACAAAGGAATTGAAATCACAGCCATCATTCTGAATGACAGATCCGCATACAGCAATGCTTTGATCCATCCAAATGCCAGAGGCGGTGGCGGACAGTCCAACTATTATGCCTTTAACAATACCGACAAGGATGGTATTGATGCTATGGCAGCAGTTGCTACCTTCCTTGCCAACAGGTATGCAGGTACCGGTCACGGTAAGGTAATGAATTGGGTTATCGGTAATGAGGTAAATGTGCGACACTACTGGAATTATATTGCACAGACAGATGTAAAAACATATTCCCAAATCTATGCGGATTCCTTGCGGGTATTTTACAATGGCATAAAAAGTAAGAATAAAAATGCCAGAGTATATATTTCTCTGGATCAGGTATGGCATCAGAATAATTCCGGAAAAATATGCTATGACGGACGTGATATGCTGGATGAAGTAAACCGGTATCTCAAGGAAGAAGGTAATATAGACTGGTGTGTGGCCTTTCATCCCTACAACTATCCATTGCCGGCCACGAAAGCCTGGGCAGATAATAAGAAGGTTACGAATAGTGTGGATACCCAGATCATCACCATGAAAAATATTGATGTGTTGACCAACTATCTACAGAACGAAGCTTTTCTGAATTCCAAGGGAGAAGTGAGAAGAGTCAGCTTAAGTGAGCTGGGATATACTTCCTCCGGCGGGCAGGAAATACAGGCAGCTTCTTATGCTTACTGTTATAAGAAAGCGGAAAGAAATCCGTATATTGACAACGTCCTCTTGAATCGGCAGACAGATCACCCGGTTGAAGTGGCCGAGGGTCTGGCTCTAGGCCTGGATACGTCGGGGGGAGGACACAAAATGATCTACAATGTGTTCAAACATATTGATGGAGCTCAAAGTGATTCTGTGACCAAATTTGCAAGAGACCTGATCGGAATCAGCAGTTGGTCCCAGCTACGATAATGAAATACGCTACAATGCAAGAACACCCTTTTGTGTGACTTGTGTTCCCGC
>CALZKI010000014.1 GCA_945787995.1 uncultured Lachnospiraceae bacterium
CAAAAATACAAAAATGTGTGTTGTTAAAACAACAACATTTTGGAGATATATTTAATATGTAGCTGAAAATGAAATTGGATAAAAGAGGTGCGAATAGAGCAATTATTTCGTAGAGAACAGTATCTTTCAAAGATCAGAGGGTTTTATCATGATACCGACATAATTAAAGTTACCACCGGAGTTAGGTGTTGCGGGAAATCTGGTTGAAGTTGGGATAGGGCTTTTTTGAATCTTTCTTCTTGATGTGTAGACGTTCTATGATATAATTTGCATATAATAGTGCGGGAGGTGTTTTATATGTTAGCATTAAAAGAAACGATCAGGCCGTCGGCTGATCTGAGAAATCATTATAATGAAATTTCAAAGCAATGTAAGGAAAATAAAGAGGCGGTAATCATTACGGTAAATGGCAGAGGCGATACAGTGGCACTCTCCTATGAAGAATATAAAAATATGAAGGCACGTATAGAACTGTTAGAAGTATTAGCTGAAGCGGAAGATGATGTGAAAAATGGTCGTGTAGCACCGATAACTGAAACATTTGATGATTTGCGTAAAATGCTTCAGGAGGGTTAAACATGAAATATGAGGTAATACGAACCGATACAGCAGATGCGGGTATCAGGAAGATCGTCTTATATGTTGCTCAGAACTTTGGAAATGCGGTCGCTCTAGAAAAACTGGAAGATATGGAAAAGAGAATTCTCGAATTAGGGAATGATCCGTATATTGGAACAGATCCAAGATACCTGGTGCTGAAACGGCAGGGATATAAAGTCCTTATTTTAGAAAAGGATTTAGTCTTTTATAAAATTGATGAGGAACATAAAAAGGTTGCTGTTTATGCAGTTGTAGATCAACGGCAGGATTATTTGAATATTATTCGAGGATTATAGTCTGGCCATTATTGATTGCATTTGAATTCAATAGCTATAGTGATAGAGTGATTATTTACTGAAGAAATACAGAAGAGGAAGGGGATTATTATGAGTGAAGCAGAATTGCAAACCGGGAAGCGTAAGGGACTTAATAGCAACCAGATCAAAACGATTGCCATTATCGCAATGACAATAGACCATGTCACATGGCTTTTGTTTCCCGGGTGTCAGAAGATATGGTGGGTTATGGGGCTGCATGTGATCGGAAGATTGACGGCTCCCATTATGTGGTTTTTCATTGCGGAAGGATTTCATTATACGAGAAATGTGAAAAAGTATATCCTGCGTTTGTTTGCATTTGCCATCATTTCTCATTTTGCATATAACTTTGCAGGTGGCATTCCCTTTGTACCAAACGGATGGTTCAATATGACAAGCGTTATGTGGCCGCTTGCCTGGTCAGTGGTCCTTATGGTTATTTTTACAGAGGACAAATTACCCCAGTGGCTTAAGATTATCCTGGTGGTTATCATCTGCCTGATCACGTTTCCGGCGGATTGGTCTACGGTGGCTGCTATGTGTCCGGTATATTTGTATTTACATCGGGGGGATTTCAAAAAACAGTCTATTACCTTGTTTGTATGGACATTGATGTATGCGATTGTCTATGTTCTCTTTATGGATAAAGTGTATGGTATTCTTCAGATGTTCACCTTGCTTTCTTTATTCTTCTTAAAGCAGTACAACGGCGAAAGAGGAGAATGGAAGGACATGAAGTGGTTTTTCTATCTGTACTATCCCGCGCACCTGTTTGTGATTGGGTTTATCAGAGTGATGATGGGGAACGGCAGCATTTTCCCGTAAAGTCAATATAAGTGGAGTGAAATATTATGGCGCAAAGAACCATCATGATTTTTCCGGACTTTGAACAAATGGAAATCATAGAGTCCATCAGAGAAAAATATGATCCTCTGTATCAATTGGTGAAACCTCATATTACAGTCGTATTCCCTTTTGATATGGATGTGAGCAATGAGGAACTTTCGAAGATATTGGAAAGACGAAATAGTCCAAATCCATGATGTACTATATGGAAATGAATTTGCCACTTTGGATTTGGGATTGCCCTATGAACCCCATTTGACTGTGGGGAAATTGGATACGGTGGAAGAGTTGGAACAGGCCTTCCATGAGGTGAAAGAAACCAATATCTGTTTTACATCCATGGTCACCAAGATTTCGGTAGAGATGATTGGGGAACAGGATGAATCAATTATCATTTTGGAAAAGCAATTCGATTAACCAATATGCAGGAGAAATACAATGCAGGAAATTGATGGAAAATGGACTATATTTGGCGTGGACTGGAATGATCCCGCATGTCTTCATTCTGTGGATGAGGCCATTGCATATATTAAAAAGGTGGGCTTTTTGCCCTTCTTTGCTAATGAGATACCGGGATTTTCTTTGGAAGAACATACCGCTTCCGAATGCTGGTGGGGAGAAGATCCTTCTCTGGATCCATGGAAATGGCGTGAAGTCATAGCCCGATCCGGAGAAATTGCATACGGGAAGTTCTTTGAGAAGAGAACCGGTTTTATTGCGAAAGAGTGGATACCGTATTTTTCCAATTATCGCAGGGACGGGTACGATTTTGACGCCCTCTGGGATGACGGAAAAGCCTCCATTAGACAAAAGAAGATTATGGATGTGTTTGATGATGATTCGGAACTTTTTTCCTATGAAGCCAAGCAACTGGCGGGCTTTGGTAAAGGCGGTGAGAAGAACTTTGAGGGAACCATCACAAGCCTGCAGATGCAGATGTACCTGACCATGATGGACTTTCAGCGAAAAAAGAATAAATCAGGACAAGAGTACGGCTGGGAAGTGACGATCTATTCTAAACCGGAACATTTGTGGGGCTATGACTTTATGGCTTCACGCTATAAAGAGGCTCCGGAAGACTCTTTTAGGAAAATAGCTGATCATGTGAAGAAACTGTTTCCGGCTGCAACAGAGAAGCAGATATTGAAAGTTTTGAAGTAGGGCAGTGGCGTTGTATTATGTGAATAGGAAAATGGATGACTGCTGCGGGGACGTTTCTTTTGTCTCGGCCATCGCCCTTTGGCTTCATAGATGCCGGACATTGTCCGAAGAATTTGAAGTAGCAGTTTTCATAAACAGGAGTGTATGATCATGCAGGTATTAGGGCTCTTCGTAGGGAAACAAAGAAGTGATATTATCAGAATTGGCTATCAGATACGGCAACTCTGATTCCACAAGGGTATTTGAACAAGATGATTATAAGATGTATTTACTGAATAGATATTTGACAGACAAAATGAAGTTGTAGAGTGATAAGCAGGGACATGAGCATATTAAAGTTTTGGAAACAAAAGAGAATAGAGCTAGCGGTAAAGTGTTTCGTCGTATGTGGCTGCCTGTCACTGACCATAACCGGTTGTGCGGGAATATCAGAACGGGAGATTTCTGAAACGTCAGTTGAGCAGATACCTTCTGAAACATCAGCTGAGCAGTTGACTTCTGAAACGAGTGATGAACAGAAGAACTCCGAAGCAAGTGATGAAAAGAAGAACGATGAAAAGAGCATTGTTCAAGATGCAGAAGTAAAACAAGAAATTGCATTGACTACAGAGGATGATTCCACAAGTGTAGCAGAAGAAATGTCTTCTGCTAATGAACAGACGGTTGCAACAGATATGGAACAACCGGGCAAGGTCACTCTCATTATGGTTGGAGATATGCTTCTTCATGACAGGGTAGAGGAATCGGCACAAAAGGAAGCCGGTGGATATGATTTTTCTGCCATTTTTGCCCATACAAAAGACATGATTTCGGAAGCGGATATTGCTATCGCCAACGAGGAAGTGATTATCGGCGGAACAGAACTTGGGGTCAGTGGATATCCGGCATTTAACGCACCCTTCGAATTTGCCGACGAACTGGCGGAGAGCGGATTCGATGTGATCTGTCACGGAACAAATCATGCACTGGATAAAGGCGGAAGAGGAATTACAAGTTGTTTGAATTACTGGGAGAACTATCCTGAAATACAGGTTCTCGGCATTCACGATAGTCAAGAGGATCAAAACGGGCTTACGGTTATTGAGAAGAATGGTCTTAAATTAGCGCTTTTGAACTATACTTATGGAACAAACGGTATTGCACTACCCGGTGATATGCCGTTTGGAGTTGACTATCTGTTGGAAGAAGCAGTGATAGAAGATTTGGCAGAGGCTGAGGAGATTGCAGACTTTACGATCGTTTGCCCTCATTGGGGAACAGAGTATCGTCTTACACCGGACAGTTATCAGGAAAAATGGACAAAGATTTTTGTGGAAAATGGAGCAGATCTGATTCTGGGCACACATCCCCATGTGATAGAACCTGTGGAATGGGAAGAGTATCATGGTAATAAAGCCCTGGTTTATTATTCCCTTGGGAATTTCGTGAATTGGACCAGCGGAGAAGGTGCCGGCGTGAGCAATCGTATGGTAGGGTTGATGGCAAAAGTAACTCTCACAAAGCAGTCTTCCGGTAAAGTAGAGATAGAAGATTATGACGCAATTCCACTTGTTTGCCATGTGGGAAGTGGATTTGGCAATGTGACCGTGTATCCGTTAGACGAATACAGTGAAGACTTGGCATCGCAAAATGCAATACGAACCCAGGCAGCTGATTTTAGCTATGAATATGTCCGCCATCTATTAGATGAAGTGTTAGGTGAATGAGCCGGGGTGAACCATTTTCCCCGTCCCCCTGGCTTCCTTGTAGTAAATATAGACAATTTATTCAATTATTCATAGAGAGTTTATTCTTTATTTATTGATTATGCTCTTCCTGAATGATACGATTTTCTTTGTTTATACTGATGATATGGGAAGGAAAGGTCGAAAGAAATGAACATTTTGTTTACAGTAAATCGAGGTTATTTGGAACATTTGGAAGATTGTGTGCAATCCATCATTCGTTATCCTTCAGAGGACGGATATGATATATATATTATCCACTCGGACTTGGAGAAGGCAGATGAAAATAGACTGGAAAAGTTGTCTGAAGAATATGTAAGATTTCATTTTATTTATGTGGATCCGGAAGAAAATTACCGATTTCCGGAAACTGACCGATATCCGATGGAGATTTATTATCGAATCTTTGCATCCTTCTTACTTCCCAACGATGTAGACAGGATACTGTATCTGGATGCAGACACGCTGGTTATCAATCCGCTTCAAGCATTGTATCATACACCCTTTCGTGACAATTACATGTTAGCGTGCACCCATATACGAAAAACCCTAAGCAGGATCAACCGTCTGCGGCTTGGCATCAAAGATGACAGACCCTATATTAACAGCGGTGTTATGTTGATGAATCTCAGGAAACTACGGGAAAACCAGAGAATAGAAGACATTACCGGGTATGTGGAAAAGTATAAAAATGTACTCACCCTGCCGGATCAGGATATCATTACCGCATTGTATGGAGACAAGGTGGGTTTGCTGGATACCATGCGTTACAACTTGAGTGATCGTATTTTGTCTTTTTACAATGCAGATCTTAACCATGAGAAAATTGATTTGGATTGGGTAAGGGAACATGCAGTGATCATTCACTATTGCGGAAAAAACAAACCCTGGAAAAAAGGATATCGGGGAATCTTGCATGTGTTTTATAAAGAATTGAAGCAAGGCTGAAGGCAATCACTCTCAGCCTTGTATATTTATGGGAGAAATAGTAAACTGATTCATATAGGTGGGAAGAGTATATTGGGATTCATGTAGGGGGAAATAGTGATGCTAGGAACGAAGAAAAGGGATTATTTGTCCAAACTCTTAGAGGATCAGGAATATGTTGCCAACAGATACACCATGAAATGCTTTTCAGCTATCATGTTGGTTTTTGGTGTGGCCTTTATTTTAGATCTGCTTGGCATTTTTGTTGTGGAAAAACGATTGATGATATTTGCCTTCGTTCCTTCGCTGCTTGTTTATATTTTGGTATACATTGTTACCAGGTACATTTCTCTGTCCAATCGGAACATGAAGTATTTCATTCATTGTTCGCTGCTTCTGGTATTAACCATTGCGGGCGTATTTATCACATATCATGTAACTCTTGCATTGGTTTTTCCTATTTTATGTGCGGTTCTGTATTCCTCAAAACCTTTTATGCGGTATGTATACATATTGACCGGCATTTGTACTGCTGTATCTGTGTATGGCGGCTACTATTTTGGCTTATGTGATGCAAATATGCTGCTTCTGACTACCCATAGTGCCAAGGCCTATGTTTCCAACGGACAGTTCATTTTGACGGAAATTAACCAGAACCCGACAGTCAGCTTAATGCTGTTCTATGTGATTCCAAGATGTTTCATTTTCCTGGCATTCATGGAGGGCTGCAGCAGCCTTTATGATATTGTAAGCGGAACCCTGGAAAAAGCCAAATTAACTGCCGAACTGGAGGAAGCCAAGGAGGAAGCAGAGAAAGCAAACCGGGCAAAATCCCAGTTTTTAGCCAGAATGTCCCATGAGATCAGGACCCCTGTTAATGCGGTTATGGGAATGACAGAGATGATTATCAGGGAAAGCAAAGAGGAACAGATTGTCGGTTATGCGTGTGATGTGAAGAATTCCTCTGTGGAATTATTAGACATTATCAATGAGATTCTGGACTCTTCCAAATTGGAATCCGGAAAAATGGAATTGGTCTGTTCGGATTATGAGATAGCCCATCTTTTAGGCGATCTATACAATATGATCAATATCAAGGCGAAAGAAAAGGGGTTACAGTTATTTTTTGACATCGATCAGACAATCCCTTCCGGGTACAACGGCGACGAGAAGAGAATCCGGCAGGTGCTGTTGAACTTGTTGACGAATGCTGTGAAATACACAGAGTATGGAAGCGTGATCCTTAAGTGCAGCTGCAGAAAGGAAGGAGAAAAGGGAATCCTTTGTTTCTCGGTTAAGGACACGGGAATCGGCATACGCAAGGAAGATATGAGCAAATTGTTTGATTCCTTTACAAGACTGGACGAGAAAAGGAACCGAAATGTGGAAGGAACCGGTTTGGGCATGAGTATCGTACAGCAGTTTCTTGACTTGATGGGAAGCGAACTGAAGGTACAAAGTGAGTATGGCAGGGGGAGCGAATTTTCTTTTGAGTTGAAGCAAAAAGTAGTAGATGAAAGTGAGCTTGGTGTATTTTCCATATCTCAGCCAAAGAAGCACAGGCAGGAAACAACCCAGGTTTCGTTCTTTGCTCCGGATGCAAAAGTGCTTGTAGTAGATGACAACCAGATGAATCTTAAGGTATTCCGGAATCTGTTAAAGGAGACCGGGTTACAGATTGCAGAAGCCGATAGCGGTGAAACGGCTTTGGCACTTATAAATAATGGTCACTATGACGCGATTTTCCTTGATTATATGATGCCCTTTATGGATGGACCGGAAACCCTTCGGGCTATGCGGGAAAAGGGCGTGGGCAAGGATATCCCGGTGATTATGCTATCTGCCAAAGTGATATCCGATGATGGGGATGAATATTTGCAGGAGGGCTTTGATGATTTCCTGGCCAAACCTATTATTCCTGCAGAACTGTATGGGATGCTTCTGAAGTATCTCCCGAAACATCTGATCCATTCTGCTCAAGTACCAGAGGAATCTTTGGAAGAGAATCTGGTAGAAGAAAATCCCGAAATAGACATCGAAGCAGGTATGAAGTATTGTGGCGGTGATAAAGGTCTTTATACGGAGTTGTGGAAGGAATTTACCCGGTTGACAGTTTTTGACCAATTGACTCAATGTCTGGAAAACGATGATTATAAGGGGTATTGCGCGTTGATTCACGGATTTAAGAATAATGCCTATTCTGTAGGGGCAAAAACCCTGGGGGATATGGCTTATGAAATGGAAAAAATGACGAGAAACAACCTACCGCCGGAAACAGAGAGCCTGCAGCAAAGGTTGTATGTGCTGTATCAGAAGATCTGTGGGATGACTCCTGCAATAGATGTGAATCACTAACCGGTGCAATTTGAGGGGAGAAAGAAGATCTACCTGAACGAGAAGAAGATAAAATTGTTACAGACTAAAAATATCTTATTTATCTGTTTTGGCGTTTTTGAAGCTTTTTTCAGTGGTTCCTATATTGTTTCGGAATTTGTCATGTATCGTGACAATTTATATACGGCCTGGCATGCCAAATCCATGGCCAGCTCCATCCTGTTTTTTACGGTGGGTTCTATTCTCCTGGTTCATGCGTTGATTTCCAGCCACAGGATTGGTCAAGCCACATTTTTTTCCTCTTATTTCACCGGCACCTGCCCCTATTGTAAAAGCTCTGATTTGTTTGCAAAGATACTGACTGATCAAAGATTTTACAGCATTTCTTCCGATGTTGAGAAGGGAAATCAGGATGCTTCTTTCTATCTTTCCGGAGGAAGGAAGATACAGAAAGTGAGAAAGGCTATTCATAAAGGAGACTTGATCAATTGTACCCTGGAGGTTCATCAAAAAGAGTTGGTGGTTGCACTTGCCAAAAAAATTGTGAAAGACAAGTGCCCCTCTTGCAGCGGCCCCATTGTTGGAGCCGTAGACGAAAATTATGTATGTAATTACTGTGGAAAACAGATTATGGGCGTTGTGGAAAAAGGGTAGACTACCCTTTATTCAGGAAACAGTACGCATGCACAATAGCCTTCTTCCGGCTGGTAACAATATATGGTCAGGTTTTTCCCAATCTCCGGGCTGTAATCATGCAATACTCTGTTTATGCCATTTAACGCAACATCAGCGTATGCAACAAGCCATTTCCGGTCACCATTTTTAAAGACTTCATAAAAGGAATGATTGACCATTTCTTCTATCGGTACGCCTTCTACTACTTCCATCTGCCTGTTACAATAGCGGAACACAAAGTCAATTCCGTGTCCTTTCTCATCAAAAACAAGTTCAATGATACAGTATGCGATAGGCATCTTATCAAGAAGACTGCATTTTTCTAATAATGTGAGGGGGATAATAGAAGTTTCGGAATGTGCCTTCCAGGCTTCCTCTGAATCAAATAATCCCAGTTGTTTTCTCAGCTTCTTATGTTCGCTTAAATATCGCTTTCTTCCCTGAAAAGTTTTTCCATCCAGCATAGTATAGACGCCGTCATTGCTGATAGACACTATGGCTTTAAGGCGAACCAGAGTACCACGGCAAATGGAATAAAATTCATTTTGAGGCAAGTAGTCAATCAGTTCATGCATCCTGATTGTAGAGGCAATCTCCACGCCTGCGTCGTTGCAGATGATGCTGTGGGATCCTTGGTTATATACGTAAATAATATGGTCAGGGTCAATGTTATGTCGTTTAAAATAGCGTGAAATGTCCGGCATGATTTGTCTCCTTACGAAACTTTTCGATATGAAATACAAATATTATTGCATTTTTTTGTAATCTATGCAAGATTTTTGAAACTAAATTGCGAAGAAAAGTAAAATACTCATTCATAGGCCCCCCAATTTGACGAGTAAATTGTATTTTATGTGCTGGTTTGTTATAATATCGACTGAGCCAATGGGGACGGGGAAAGTGGATTTTTTAGTGTCCCTATGGCACTTCTGAGCCACGAGGGACACTAAAAAATCCATTTTCCCCGTCCCCACTGGCTCACTTGCACAACTCCCAGAAGGCAACGGCACTGGCTGCCGCAACATTCAGTGAATCTACATTTTCGCGCATGGGAATGCGTATGGTATAGTCGCACATAGCGATGGTTTCCGGCTTTAGTCCATCCCCTTCGGTTCCCATAAGTATTGCCAGCTTCTTCTCTTTGGCAGGTGCAGGGTCAGAGAGGGAAATGGAATTGTGCGTTAAGGCCATTGCTGCCATTTTAAAACCCAGTGCTTTGATTTCCGGATAACCATTCGTAAGGAAGGTCCAGGGGACTTGAAAAACAGTTCCCATGCTGACCCTGGCGGCACGTCTGTATAAAGGATCAGTACAACCGGGAGTCAAAAGAACTGCATCAACACGGAGGGCAGCAGCGCTTCTTATGATGGCCCCCAGATTGGTGGGATTGACCACATCTTCCAGAATGGCTATTCTTGTAGCGTTTTCACAGATATCAGAAACCGTAGCAAGTGGTTTGCGGCGCATAACTGCCAGCATTCCTCTGGTCAGTTGATACCCTGTAATCTGCGTTAATACGTCAAAGGGTGCCGTGTATATCGGTACATTATTCAAGTAGGAAAGAACCGAATTTACTTCCTCGTCGGGGGAAGCAATATGGTGGTCTTCCACCAAAACGGACATCACTTCATAACCTGCCTGAATGGCACGAAGTATCACCTTGGGGCTTTCTGCAATAAAAACACCCTCTGCCGGTTCGTAGTAACGAAGCAGTGCCACTTCGGAGCGGATTCGGTACAGTGCCAAATCCGGGCTATTCAAATCTGTGATTTCTATGATCTGATGATGCATGGATTATTCACCTCAAAAGTTCCATCTTCACGATTGCAAAAAATTCCCTGACCGTATCATTCTTTTCATAGCTTCAGTATATATCCTTGCACATTTCTACTCAATGGTTTATTGGAGAAAACTGCACACCAACTGCACACCAGCGGTTTCGCGAAGGGGGTTATGAATCGTTACTTTATATGGTAAAATGAATTTAAATCATAAAATCGAACGAACCTGATAGGGCCGAAAAGATGAATGCATTAGCAGGTAAGAATATTAGTGTATACATCAATTTGTGTAGGATTAAAAATGCAAATAAGGCTACCTAATATAGGTTTGTGGGTAATTCTTTTTGAGATTGTCAAACCACTTTTGCTGGTGTGTACCATGTATTTGTTTCTTGTAAATGATTATGTAACGGAACTCCGAGGAAGAAAGAACGATTCCCCGTCCCCATTGGCGTGAGGTACAGATGAGAGATTTTCAGGTAAATATCAACGGCATTGAAGTAAATGCCGCCTACACAGAAGACAATATCAATCATATATTTATACCATTGCTTCGCAGACTGACGAGAATGCAGAGAGAGCTGGGAAAGCGAATTCTTGTGATGCTGGCTGCCCCTCCGGGAACCGGAAAAAGCACGCTCTGTGAGTATCTGAAGGTACTGTCGGAGCATACAGAAGGGGTGAAGCCTATACAAGTGATAGGCATGGATGGATTTCACCGTTATCAGGAGTATCTTACAACCCATACGACCATGCGAGAGGGAAAAGAGATTTTGCTGGTACAGATCAAAGGGGCTCCTGTTACCTTCGATAGCGACCTGTTACAGGAGCGGGTCATGCAGGTGGCGCAGGGAGAAAACGTGGGCTGGCCTGTTTATAACAGAATGACACATAATCCCACCGAAAATGCGATTACGGTTACCGGCGATATTGTGATTCTGGAAGGCAATTATCTTCTGCTGGAGGAAGAGGGCTGGAAGAATCTGAAACAATATGCTGACTATACCATCAGAATAACAGCAGATGAAAACCATTTGAGAGAAAGATTGATTGAGAGAAAAGAAAAAAGCGGGGCAACCCATGAAGAGGCGGTTGCCTTTGTGGAATACAGCGATTTGTATAATGCAAGAATCTGTCTGGAACATACCATGAAGGCAGATATGAACCTGAAACTGAATGCAGATAATTCCTATAGTTTGGAGACGGACAGAGAGGTGTACTCTTCCGAACCGGACATACCGGATTGTGGATGTCTATATGGGTGAGGTATAAATGTATGTAACCCGGTATAGGAAGGAAAACGATTGGCCGGATGGTGGCAGTCAATGGCAGGATATTCAGCGCAAAAAGTGAGGAAACCAATCCGCAGAGAGGTGTAGTATAATGGAATACAGATTAGGAGAAGAGAAAGATCTGGATCAGATTTGTGAACTGGTCAGTGGTGCCATAGAGAATATGGAAGCGCACGGAATCCACCAATGGGATGAATTCTATCCCCTGCGGGAGGACTTTGCAGAAGATATTTCAAAGCAAACACTCTATGTAGTTTATGAAGGTGAAGAGTTAATCGCTCTCTATGTGATAAGTGATGAATCAGATGAAGCATATCAAAGTGCTGTTTGGGAAAATCCGGATGGGACAGCCTATATTCTGCATCGGTTCTGTGTGAGTCCAAAAGTACAGAATAGAGGCATAGGGAAACAACTTTTGCTTCACATTGAGCAACAGGTTAAAGCCATGGGATATGAATCGATCAGGCTGGATACCTTTGTGGAGAATCCTTTTGCCCAGCGTTTGTACAGACATAATGGGTATGAACCCAGGGGGTATGCTGATTGGAGAAAAGGCAGATTTGATCTGATGGAGAAGAAACTATAGGTGTCGAAGGGGCACTCCTCATGGCAATGGGCTATGGCCGTGGCAAAAGAAGCGTCCCTGCGGCAAGGATGGAGGGAAACATGCAAATCTATGTAAATGCGAAAGCAAGATGTGATGGGGATGGTACAAAGGAAAGACCATTCAAAAGAATTAACGATGCGGCAAAAATTGCCAAAGCAGGTGACGAAGTATTGGTTATGCCGGGATTGTACAGAGAATATGTAAATCCGGTAAATGGCGGTACTGCTGACAATCGAATTGTGTACCGCTCCACAGAACCACTGGGAGCAGTCATCAGTGGAGCAGAAGAGGTAAAAGATTGGAAGCCTTACAAGGGGAATGTTTGGGTAACCCGTGTGAACAATGGGGTATTCAATGGATACAATCCCTATACAACCCCTGTTTACGGTGACTGGTACTTTGCCAAAGACGAACGCCACACCGGATGCGTTTATCTGAATGACAGGGCACTTTATGAAGCCTTGACCCTGGAAGAATGTGAAAAGGGCGAAATCTACACTCCTTCCTGGGAGCAGGAATGGTCTGTTTACAAATGGTATTCTGAACAGGACGGAAATGAGACGGTCATTTATGCGAATTTCCAGGGAATAGATCCAAGAGAAGAAAAGGTTGAAATAAACGTGCGCAGAGAATGCTTCATGCCACAGGAGGAGCATATCAACTTCATTACTTTTTCCGGTTTCTATGTAGAAAAGGCTGCTACCACCTGGGCACCACCGGCGGCTTATCAGGATGGTATGGTAGGTCCCCACTGGGCTTATGGATGGATTATTGAGGATTGCGAAATCGTTAACAGTAAATGCTGCGGTATTTCTCTGGGTAAATATTATGACGATGAAAATGATCATTATTTTACACGCAATCATGTAAAAAGTCCTACACAGATGGAGCGGGATGCGGTTTGCCGCGGTCAGTATCATGGCTGGTTAAAAGAAGAAATCGGATCCCATATTGTCAGACGGTGTAATATCCATGACTGTCAGCAGACAGGAATCGTTGGGCGAATGGGTTGTGTTTTCTCCACTATTGAAGATAACCACATTCATCATATCAACAACATGATGGAGCTTGGCGGTGCGGAGATTTCGGGCATTAAGCTGCATGCTGCCATTGATGTTGTGATCCGCAGAAATCACATTCATCACAGCACGATGGGTATCTGGCTGGATTGGGAGGCACAGGGAGCAAGAGTATCACAGAATTTGCTGCATGATAACTATGTACCGGAAGGCTCCACCAGATTGTACGGTGGTATGGAAAGTCAGGACATCTTTGTGGAAGTCGGGCATGGACCAACTCTGATTGACAACAATATTATGTTGTCTCCTTATGGACTTCGTATCGCGACGGAAGGGGTTGCCCTGGTTCACAATCTGATTTTAGGATCCTTTACCATGGTCGGTTCCGGTGTGGATAACTGGGTAGACGGCAGAGAACAGAGAAGATATACACCTTATCACATTCGTCACAGGACAGAAGTGGCAGGATTCATGACAATTCTTCATGGTGATAACCGTTTTTATAACAATATTTTTGTACAGGGATTTCCGATTACCAATGAAGAACCAAAAGAATCCCCATTTTATCAGCAAGTGGGTACTCATGTGTGGGACGAATATCCTACCTATGAAGAGTGGATCGCAAGATTCGATATGGAAGTAGCAAAACCTGATATGGGTAAGCTGGAGTCGCCTCATTTTGGACATCTTCCTGTGTGGGCGGACGGAAATGTTTATCTTGCCGGTGCAAAGGCATGGGTGAAAGAGCAACGCAAGCTGGTAGATGAGGCTGCAGAAGTAAAAATTGCTTTGGTGGAAGAAAATGGGCAGTATAAACTTTCCACAAACCTGTACGAATATATGGAAGGTTTCCGGACGGGTATTATCAACAGTGATATTCTCGGAAAAGCTTTTGAACCGAATCAGCGGTTTGAGGAACGTGATGGGTCGGATATTGTATTCCAGAGTGATTATTTGGGAAATCATCGCGGCATTTCTACCATACCCGGACCATTTGCAAGTGCTGAGGCATTGCAGGAAATCATTTGGGTGGATTAAGACAGGAAGAAAATATCCCGAAAGATAAAATAAGGCCCCATGAAAACGACTAGCTTGTCGGATTCATGGGGCTTTGCGTTATTTGGCTAGACAGCAAGGCTGCCACTAGAATTCCCGATAAAAGCTCTGCAGTACTGAAAATGCCGGTTTATAATAGGTCCTGTCACTGCTTACCAGACCTTTTCGATTATAGTAGCCCTGAATGGCAGCAGTTCTTCTTGGACACCGGAAATCAAACAGAATCCAGGGAGTGATGCCTTTGATGTAAGGTATCTGACGAATGACTTCAATCTGTTTGCGATAAATGGCTTCCTGGCATTCTTCCGTTCCCTTGTCATCCACAGAACCATGTAATCCCGGTGTGGCATCGGCTCCGAATTCAGAGATAATAACCGGTTTGGTAGGGTTGCTGTTGTTCATAAGCTGAGGAAGCTCCTCAAAGTTGGGAGAGTACCAGCCAATATATTCGTTGACACCGATGATATCCAGCTTTTCTGCCAAGCGGTCTTTGATGGAAAGGGTTTCTCCATCTACCAGGCAAGCAGCCGACACCATTCTGGTATTATCATATTGGTGAGCAAAGTCAGCAAGATTGCCCATAAATCGGAAACGGTCATCTGAATCAAGGTTTTCATTCCCCACAGACCAGATGATAACAGAGGCACGGTTAAAATCTCTGCACATCAGTTCTTCCAATTGGTTCCGGGCATTGTTATAGGTGGCAGGATTATCGAAAGCGATTGCCCAATATACAGGAATTTCCTCCCAAAGAAGAATGCCCTGTTCATCACACAGTTTCGCCATGTTTTCATGGTGAGGATAGTGAGCAAGCCGTAAATAGTTGGCTCCCAGTTCCTTGGCGGTACGGATTATGGTAAGACGTTCTTCATCACGCAATGCTTTTCCGGTGAACTGGGAATCCTCGTGAACACTGACACCACGAAGGAAAAGCTTTTTGCCGTTTAACAGAATATCCCGACCTTCCACGGATATTTCCCGGAAACCAACCCGGTCAACTACTTTATCCTGTCCAAAAGTGGCGGTTACATCATAAAGAATCGGTGTTTCAGGACTCCACAGGTTGGGCCTGGCTTCCACAACAATTTCCCCTTTCCCGTTCTGTATTTCCATCGAGGTGGCAATCTGAAGTTCCGGAATCTCTACTGTTACAATGCCGGAATCAGCAGATGTTTCTGCTGCGATTCTGATTTGACTGAAATCGGAGTGGGGGACCAGATTAACCTTAAGGTCCTTCAAATATTCGGTTGGCAGAGCAACCAGTTCAATATCCCGATAGACCCCACTGTAGTTAAACCAGTCAGTATTCTCGGTAGGAACAAAGAGATGATTTCTGGTGTTGTCTGAAACGATGAGGATTCTGTTTTCTTTTTCCAGATATTCGGTCACATCCCACATGAAAGGTGTGGAACCACCTTCATGCTTGCAGATATATTTCCCATTCAGAAATATATAACTGAAATAGTTTGCGGCACCAATCCGAAGAAACACTTTTTTGCCCATATTTTCCTGCATATCCCAGGAAAAGGTTCTGGTAAAAACCAAAGGCCCTTCATACCAGAACAACTCAGGCTTTTCTGTATTCACAGAGCATGGCAAGGAAATGGTGGGCCAGTCCTGAAAGGAAAAGTCTACCGGCAGGGAACGCCCGTCTTTGTCAAAATACTGTTCTAAAAACCACTTTTGTCTCAAACAGGTATCATATTGATCGATGGCGTAATGCCATTCACCGTTCAGGGAATAGGTTTGCCTTCCACCCATGAAAATGAGATCCTTTGCCAGAGCATTATTTCCTGCATAATCCTGTTTATAGTCACTGATTAAGATATCGTTTGTTTCCTGCATAGTTGACCTCCGCTTTGAAGAAGTTTTTTGTTAAACTGATTGCTTACATTATGACAGATTGACAGAAACTTTGAAATATATTTATATAGTTGTAGGAACGTTTCTTTTGTTGCCAATGGCACTGGTCTTTGTAGCGTCATGATCGTGGTAGAGGGAGCGTCCCCGGAAGGAGATAGATTTGCTGAAAGAATTAATAGAAATCAACTATGCGACGGTTATTACACTGTCCTGTTTATTGGTTTTCATTTTTACCAATGACTATTTCACAAAAAGAATACGTTCTCTTTTTTTGATGGCTTGTTTGATGCTGTTTGGTTTGGTGGGAGCTGATACTGTAGAATATTGGTGTGCCGCTCTGGATCACTTGACGCCGGTGCGTATTCTCATGTCCGCCATTGGCTATAGCTTACGCCCCATGATTATCTATGTAGTTATCTTTCTGTTAGGCAATTTAAAAGAAAAGAAATATCATTGGCTGGCATTGCCCTTGGTGCTCAATACGATGATAGCATTCTCTGCCTTCTTTACAGATATTGCCTATTCCTACACTGCAGATAATGAATTTGTTCGAGGCCCAATCGGCTATTTTGCTTTTGTAACCAGTGGGTTTTATGAGGTAGTTCTGTTGATTTGCACCGTAAAGCTGTACAAATCTGTACGCGTCTCAGAATCTGTGATTTCAGGAGTTGTTGCCTGCTCCTTTGTTTTTGCCAGTATTATGGAATCGGTTTGGAAGTTTGAGGGGGTAATCAATGTGTCCGGTGCAGTCGCACTGACTTTTTATTATCTCTATCTGAACACACAACAGTTCAAACGGGATTCCTTGACCAATGTTTTGAATCGTCGGTGCTTTAAGATGGACGCTGAAAAGCATATGGAAGAATTGACTGCAGCATTATCTGTTGATTTGAATGACTTGAAAATGTGGAATGACAGGTATGGTCATGACAAAGGAGACGAGGCAATCTGCACGCTGGTGGAGTGCATGGAACGTGTTATGAAGCCGAACTGCTTTCTGTATCGGGTTGGTGGCGATGAATTTGTGGTGTTATGTTTTCAGCAGGACTATGATGCTGTGGCCAGATTAAAGAAGGATATGGAAGCGGAAGTAGCCAAAACACCTTTTTCCTGTGCAATAGGTATGGCTTATCGTGAAGAAAATGAGGAAGTGGGAAGATTGTGTTCCAGAGCTGATCAAGCGATGTACGAAGAGAAAAGAAACATGAAAGCATCGGGAAAAACCTCTTTGTGATGAAAGGATTTGTTGTCTGGGCAGAGTTATTTCGCGCAACTGACGGTTGCGCAAAATCGTAAAAGAGCATTCGCCGGTTGGTAGAAGCTAAACCGGTGGGGACGGGGAAAAAGGTTTTTTTAGTGTCCCCCTGGCTCATTCAAGGAGAGTAAATGATACAATATAAAAGAGTTAAAGAATTTCAAGTGGAACAAATAAGAAGACTGTTTGAGTCTGTAAACTGGTATTCGGGAAAGCAACCGGAAAAGCTGCAGCTGGCTTTTCAAAATTCCACAAGAGTGATTTCTGCATGGGATGGAGAGGAACTGGTTGGATTAATCCGTGGTATGGATGATGGGATCTGGCAGGCAAATATTGATTGCCTGTTGGTTCATCCGAAGATGCAGGGACAGGGGATTGCCTCGGAATTGATCAGACAGTTGCTTCAGGAATACGAGGATTTTCTGTACATATATGTTGTTCCTGATGAGAAGAAAAATGTTTCCTTTTATGAGAAACATGGTTTCAAGGTGATGGATGAGGGAACACCTCTTTTGATAAAAGGAACAGTCTGGGAAGCATAGCGTGGATTCACCGCCCTCTAATTCAACCAAAATGAAAAGCAATAATGAATGAAACAAATCGAAATGAATATTGGAGTGACGCATAGATATGATAAACGAAAATGTAACGATCAGACCGGAAACACATAAGGATTACAAGGAAATAGTGTCCTTGATTTTGAGATCATTTCAAGAAGGGACAGACTACTCTGATGGTTCTGATATTATTGCATTGGTGGAGGAAATCAGAGATTCCAAATACTACATTCCTGAATTATCCTTTGTGGCAGAGCTGGATGGAAAGATCGTGGGGCACTTTTTATTTTCAAAATTTCCCTTGTCACCGGAGAAATCCGGCGGACATAAAGATGACTTGAGTGCCGGGATCGTTATGCTGGCACCGGTTTCCGTGCATGCGGATTATTTTCACCGGGGAATAGGTGCCGGGATGATAAAAAAGGGGATCGAGAAAGTAAAGGAACTTGGTTTCAGGGGGATTACCGTAGAAGGGAATTTCAATTTCTATAATAAAGTGGGATTCAGAACTTCGTCGGAATTTAACATATATCCTACTGATGGATATCCAATGATCGAGCCTCGATGCATGATGTGCCAGGAAACCTATGAGGGTGCGCTTTCCGATGTGCAGGGATACATTGTTTATGATATGTATTACAACGCATAGAATTCATTTCTGTTTCAAAGATACAATCCAATATATATTTTGAACACATGATGATAAAAAAAAGTCCTATCGCTGATAGGACTTTTCTTATATAATACACACAGTGTGGAAAAATCAGGGAGCCAGTGGGGACGGGGAAAATGGTTCTTTTAGTGTCCCTCGTGGCACTTTAGAGCCATAGGGACACTAAAAGAACCATTTTCCCCGTCCCCGCTGGCTCAACAGAAAGAGGAGAAATATGAAAAAATACTTTGCAGATTGGCCGTTTTATAAGAAAGCGATCATGATCGGACTGCCGGTAATGTTGCAGCAGCTGATCCAAACCATGATCTCGTTAATTGATAATTTTATGGTTGCCGGCCTTGGAGATGTGAAAATGGCCGGTGTAAACATCTCCGGACAGATATTGTTTGCCTTTATGGTTTTTCTGAATGCAATCTGTATGGCAGGCGGTATTTTCATGACCCAGTATTCGGGGGCTAATGACAAGGAAGGTATGCAGCAGACACTGTGTTTCAAGTTCCTGGTGGCAGGAGCAGCCATTGTTGTGTATATGCTTGTCTGTATGGTATTTCCAAGACCGGTACTCAGTCTCATGGTGATGAACAACAGTCAGGCTGACACTATTTTGGATCAGGCGGTTCCCTATATGACATTGATGGGATTCATAGGTATTCCTATGATTATTTCCTGTGTTATCGCTTCTTCCATGAGAGAAATCGGAGAAGTAAAGCAGCCCTTGGTTATTTCGGTCATTGCTACGGGGATCAATACGTTCTTTAACTGGGTATTGATTTACGGTAATTTGGGAGCACCCAGATTAGAGGTAAAAGGCGCCGCTTATGCAACAATCATTGCAAGAACCATCGAAATGCTCATGTATCTGGCTTTGATGAAAGCAAGACCACAGCCTTTCCTGATCACATGGCAGACCGTGAAACATATAGACTGGGGATTATTCGGAAGAATTTTCAAAAAAGGTTCCCTTGTATTATTCTCTGAAATGCTATGGGTCATCTCCGAAACTGTTACAACCGCTCTCTACAACAGCCGCGGTGGTTCAGAAGTAGTATCCGGAATGGCCTCCAGCTTTGCCATCGCCAACTTATTTTTCATAGCATTCGGTGGCATATGTACTGCTACAGGTGTTATTATCGGTCAGACCCTGGGAAGAGGAGAATTGGAAGAGGCCAAAAAGCAGAAAACATGGATGCTTACTGCTGCAGTTGTTTTTGGCCTGTTTATGACAGTTATGGGCATTCTGACCGTATTCCTGGTACCGCTGGTATTCCGCAATCTTAGCCTGGAAGCACAGAAAATCTGTAAAGATATGGTATTTATGATGGCACTGTTTATGCCTATTTGGGTATATGTCAATGCACAGTTTGCAGTATCCAAAGCCGGTGGAGATACCATAATGGGAGCTGTGGTAGACGGAACGGTGACAATTGTGATGATTTTGCCCGCTATTTTCTATATGACCTTCAAGACACCCTTAGGGCCTGTAGTAATGTATGGCGTTGTAAAATTGTTTGATCTGGTCAAGATTGCAGTTGCCCATGTATGGTTAAAAAAGGAAAAATGGGTTAAAAATTTGGCAGCATAGCAGTATGGAAAGACAAGAAACTGGCATTATTTTGCGTAGGAGCATCTCCTGCAGCCAATCCGGATGTGGACATCGTGTTACATAACTTGTTGACGGATGAGCAGAGAACCTATATCAAAGCATTTTATTGTCAGGGGGGACTTAATTACGACAAAATGAAACTGCCATCCAAAATGATGATGAAGGCATTTGTTACCATGTTGAAAAAGAAGAAAGACGCTACCCAGATGGAGAAGGATATGGTGGCATAGTATACAGCATTTTGAAAGTGACAGACTGAAGCCTTTGTATTTTTTACAGAGCAATGCTTGCAAAATACGGATAAATCATATACTTTCTTATTAGTAACGGAACAAAATAAGGTTGCAGAGAGAGTCTGTAGATAAGAGAACAGGAGGAAAGTGAAATGAAAAT
>CALZKI010000015.1 GCA_945787995.1 uncultured Lachnospiraceae bacterium
GCCGTCGGCACTTAGGCTGCGTATTGTGCAGCCTTATGTACCGTTACGGCGGAACATTAAGCGGGAGCGTGTCTGAAACAGGCATATAGGTCTTAGGCGCAGGAACACAATTTCGAAAGGGGATTTTCCTTAACAAAGTTCTACCGGGTTAGATAGTTTTCCATGATCCTTTTGGCGATGGGCACTGCATAATCTCCACCGGATCCCGCACTCTCAATAATGACTGTGACGGAAATCTGTGGATTATCTACCGGTGCAAAGCCTGTAAACCAGGCATGAGATTCTTCTTTATTCTGACTGTATTCTGCAGAACCGGTTTTACCGGCTGCAGAAAAGGAAAGTCCTGACAGTTTTTTGGCTGTTCCGGTTTCCACTACCTCTTGCATCACTGCTTTCAGTGCTTCTGTTTCTTCTGCTGACATATATCCCGTCCCCACACTAACCGGTTCGAATCTTTTGATGATCTGATGATTCTTATTTTCCACATAATCCAGCAAATATGGTTTCATCAGGTATCCGTCATTTGCAATGATATTGGTGATCAGGTTCAGATGAAGAGGTGTCATGGCATCTGTTCCCTGACCGATAACCACCTGCATCATATCACCGTTTGAAATCTCTGAAGACACCTCCACATGACTTTGTTTTGCAGGTAAATCGATAGGAAGATCCTCACCAAACATCAATTTGTCCAAGGTTTTCGCAAATTCATCCTTATCCAGTCTCATGCCGATATTGGCAAAGGAGGAGTTGCAGGATTTGGCAAAGGATTTTGTAAAGTCTACCTGATTGTGGACCGTATTGTGATAACAGCGAATCTTTTCCCCATCCGCACTGTAACTGCCGGTACACTGGAAGGAATACTGTTCATAGGTAGTCGGATTTTCCCGAATGTATTCCAGTGCCGTCAGAATCTTAAAGGTGGATCCCGGCGGATATAACCCCTGGGTCACCCGGTTTAAAAGCGTACTATTATTCTTGTCCTGAATCAGTGTATCCCAGTTTTCTGCAATGGTAGAGGGGTTAAAATCCGGTTTGGAAACCATGGCGAGAATCTTCCCCGTAGAAGGTTCCGACACAATAACTGCCCCCTTATACATTCCCAAAGATTCATATGCAATCCTTTGCAGTTCTACGTCCAAAGTAGTATATACGTTATCTGCAGGAATCTTCTGCTCCCCTGCCTGATAAGCCACCTTTTCAGGCAAGGAAACATTGGCATTGATCAGATAATAATTTGCAAGTGCTTCCACACCTGATTTGCCTTTGGTGGAATAGCCCACCGCATGGGCAAACATATTCTCAAAAGGATATACTCTCTTCTCCGCTCCGTTTTCATCGGTTACTGTTTCTGCAAGTACGGTTCCATCGGATGCCAGAATGCTCCCCCGAATATTTTCTTTTTGTAATTGCGCCTGGTAACCATTGTAGCTGTTATCAAACATCTCCTGTTTATGAACCGTGGCATAATAACAGATATACCCCGCCATGGAAACAACCAGCACACAAAAAAGACCGATCATGATGCCGATGGATCTTTTTACCCGCACTCGCTCTTCCTTTAATCTGCGAAGTCTTTCCTGCTTCTCTTCCCACTCATAATATAGTTCTTCTTCTTCAGGATCTATGTCTGTCCACTGATCTTCCGGCGTTTCTTCTTCGTAAAAATTCTTCTTTCTTTCTCTCATACTCTATATCTTCCAACTTTTTGGCAATAAATATGCCTTGTGCGGCATAAAACAAAATCAGGGATGTCAGTATGGAACTGCCGCCGTAACTGATAAACGGCAAGGTCACTCCGGTCATTGGAATAAACTTCGTTCCTCCGCCTACCGTCAAAAACACCTGGAACAGGTATACTATACCGATTCCCGCAGCCAGCAGCTGATAGAACTTGTCTTTTATTTCCATAGAAAGCTTCATTAACAGGACAAAGCAGTTCAGTGCAATCAAAAGAATGCAGATACCTACCACGATACCTAATTCCTCTGCAATGGCAGAGAAAACGAAGTCCTCTTCCACATAAGGAATGGTGCCCGGATTCCCCTGAAACAGTCCTCTGCCCCAGAATCCTCCTGTGCTGACGGCAAACAAAGACTGGGTGATCTGATACCCCTGGCTGTCAATCACACTCCAGGGATCCTTCCATGCCTGCACCCGAACCTTCACATGATCAAATAAACCATACGCCATACATGCTGCCAGTCCGCCACACAGAAGACCTGCAAAGAAATAACGCACTCTTCCGGAAGCAATATAAACCAGACAGATATAGACAGCAAAGAAGATCAGGGCACTTCCCAAATCCTTGGAAAGCACCAGAATCATAACATGAAGTCCGGCAAAAATGGCGGAAAGGCAGATTGCCCCCAGGTCATGGTTTTTCCATAAAGCCGCAGCCAGGTAGAAAACAAAAATAATCTTTACAAATTCCGAAGGCTGAAAAGTTATTCCACCGATGCTGTAAGACAATTTGGAACCGTTTGTAACAGCCCCCAGCACCAACACTACAGAAAGCATTCCTATGCCCAAAAGGGCATACAACCACTTTAGATCTCTCAAAAACCGAAGTTTTGATATGACCCATGGCACCGCCATTGCCACTACCGCTGAAACAGCGACAATAAAGAACTGCTTCAGTGCCTTGTTATAGGATAATCTGGTTAAGACAACAAATCCTACGCTAAGAAGCATGGCAACATGATTCATAAAACTTTTGTTACCATAAGGATACAGCAACCGGAACAATACGATCATAACCAGCAAAAGCACCTGCTGAAATGCATAAAACACAAGATATTCCGTTTCACCGGTTTCAAAGCATATGGACAGGAAACAGGTGAAATGCATACAGAACATCAGGATGTTCTGTATCATATACACCCCCTGTTTCTCGCCATCTTCATCCCGTCGAACTAAGGGGATTATGCTGACAAGAACATATGCGATCATAATAGCGCTGATAATATATTTTGAAATTTCTGTTATATAAATTTCTAAATGAGCAATCATAATATCCTAATCAAAATAGAATTCGCTAAACTGTGCAATCTCACCCTTGCTTTCGCTTAAAAACTCGAAATAGATTGCTTCTTTTCCCTTTACCTCACCGGTCACATCCACTGTTTTTACCGTCTCACCCTTGGTAAGGGTCATGGATGCGATAATCTCTCCTGTATAAGCAGTTTTTCTCACAAGAATCTGAAGGTCTTCCTTTGCTTCACCCACAAAGGTTACCTTTTTTGCCTGACGTTTCGGATCCTTCTCCTGCCCTGCAAACTGCAAGTAACGGAATCCCACCGTTGTGCCATTGGTAATATTTACCACAGGTGAAGAAGCCTCTTCTGTCTGCTCATATACAGGCTTGATATAAGGCTTGTCTGTTGTTCCCGGTTCAAATACAGCTGCTTTGTTATATGTATGACAAGCATATCCTGCGGAAATGATGGAATATGCATCCAATCCATTAACCTGAGCCCCCTGAGAGGTCATTTCCACAACACCGGAGGATACAGGCACTTTCTTACCGTTTCTTTCCTCATATTGAATCTTTCCGATGTAGAGATGGCCGTCCTCTCCCAGCACAACATCAACAGGCTCGATCATAGCCTGTCTGGAATATTCATTCAGGCCCGTCTGTCTGTGATAAAAGATATACCACTGTCCATTGACTTCCATCAGACTGCCATGGTTATTACCCCATTGGTACGTCATATGATGAGAGCCATCTTCCAGCTGTATGATTTCTCCGCCATTGAAGCTGATGTCACCACCGGGCTGAAAGTCTTCCAACGGTTTATCACTGTATTTATAGGACAAAAATCCATTGCAATCTCCGGATACGCCCAATGACTCAACCGGTGTATTATAACGTTTGGAATAGATATAAACATATTTTCCGTTGATTTTTCTGGGGCTGGAGGCTTCAAAGAAACCATCCTCGAAATCCACATATTCCAAATCCGGATTCCATTCCGTTTTCGCATGCCCCATAGGATTCTGATGCAATGTACCCGGTTTTATAGTGGCCATATCATCATTGAGTTCTGCACAGGCACATCCGCAGAATCCCCAGTAAGCATACACACGTCCATCATCGTCCACAAGAATACCGGGATCAAATCCCAGTTCTGTGGGAACGGCATCTGTAAAAGGACCTGCAGGGTTCTTGGATTTTGCGACCAAAATGCGGGATCCTCTGGCTTCCGCAACATACATATAGAAGGTATCTCCCTTCTGCACTACGTCAGGTGCGTACAACATGCCGCCGTCTGATGCCGTATAGCAAACACCATGGCAGGTCCAGTTGGTAAGATCCTCCACAGGAGCACTCCATACCACCTGATCCGGACCGCAATATTCGGTTTTCATAGTATCATGAGATCCGTATAAATAAACTCTTTTTTCTCCGTTATATTCAAACACTCTCGGTTCTCCGTCCGGTACATGCTCCCATAATGGCATGTATGGATTTGCACCCTTTACTCTCTTTCTCATAAATCATATCCTCTCTTTCTTTAAAGTATTCCTCTTGTAAAATGTCCGGTTGTATATTCTTCTGCAACAGGACATTGTTCCGGTTCCATTCCCAATCGTTTTGCCAAATAATACTGATAAATACGCTCACATTCCATTCCACTCTCATAGACAAAATCCAGCCGAAGAAAAGCAGCATTCATTTTTTTCAACTGTTTCCATTTGGTGTGGAGGGAAAGGGGCACACTGTTATAAATCACATTATAGCAATGTTCGCAGTTATTATAAACAGGAAACTTCTTTTGATACCGATCCTCCAAGGCCTGTGCTTTTGACAGGTATTCCTTATGATCACAGTGGCCTGATGTTTTCCGAATACAGTTGGCACTGATCAGCATGGGAATCCATCCATAAACCACTATGGATTGGGGTCTGTCATACTTTGTAAGGGTATCTGACAGACTTCGCAGTTCCTGATAATTCAGTTCCAACGGTAATGTGTATTCCTCCACATATTCCCTAAGAAGCAATGCACTGTAGGGATTCATAACATACAACGAACTGTCCCCTACGATAGAAAAAGGCTGTTTCATTTGCTTTTTCAATTCCCATGCAAACTGCAATTCATCTATGGTTCGAACCAGCATACCATGGACATATTGCTTCTCCCGCAGTTTCTTTGCCAGTTTGCCAAAATAGGAATCGTCCCTAAGACGCTTGACATAGGGCAGCATGAGCATAATCTGCGTATCCTGTAACGCAGTTTCCTTGGATAGCAGGGCGTCTATCCTATCGCTATGGTGCATCCACAGATCACTGTCTATGTACACTCTGGCGGGACTTTGGTGTAACAATACTTCCAATTGTTCCATGGTTTTGCAGGACACATGCAGCTTCTTATCAAAAGACTTTTTCTTCTGATCTGTCTTCTCTTTCTTTGTATGATCATAAATCAACCGGCCTTCCGGGAACAGGTTACGTTCCGGGAACCCGTTACGAACACACCATGCTTTCTCAAACTCCTGTACGCAGAGTCTGCGCAGTTCCTTCAATTGGCCAACAGGAGCGAAACACCCCTCTTCTACAGAAGCGCTGATCTTTGCACAGTGTAATTCTGTATTTCCCAACTGGCCGAAAACGGCAATCACCTGATCCCTTGCAACAGGCCTTTGCTTTGCTTCCTGTACAAGAGGTCCTTCTCTTGCGATTTGTATTGCACCACTCAGGTCCTCAATTGTCAGCCGCATGGGTTTATTTATCTGTAAAAAAACAGACATTTTTACAGGAATCTTCTCCGGTTCCTTCACATAACCGGCAATCAAACGTTCCGCCAGCCTGTCATCGGTTCCAAGATAACTGGGTTTCTCCAGGGTAATCATTTTTTCCGAATTGTGCCGATCATAATACCCGTCGGATATTTCGCTTCGGATATAAAGATGCATTAACGTATCAATATCCTTCTGTTCTACCCTATACCCTGTTTTTCCTTCTCTCATGTACAAATCAATATATTTCCTGTATAACGCTGTCACACCGGCGGCATATGCAGGACTTTTCATTCTGCCTTCGATCTTAAAGGAATCAATACCGGTTTCTATCAGTTCCGGAAGCTTGTACAACACACACATATCCTTCATGCTGATGGGATACGCTTCCTGTGCATTGTTCTCTATATCCGGACCCTGTACTCGATAGGGCAAACGGCAGGGACCGGCACATCTGCCACGATTGCCGCTTCTGCCGCCTAAAATACTGCTAAACAGACATTGTCCCGAATATCCGTAGCACATTGCACCATGAATAAAACATTCGATTTCTACAGGTACTTGTTCCTTGATGGTCCGAATTTCCAAAAGGCTAAGCTCTCTGGCGGGCACAACTCTGGAAAACCCGTAATTGTGGGCAAATAAGGCTCCGTCAACACCGGTGATAGTCATCTGTGTACTGGCGTGTATTTCCATATCGGAAAAAACCGTATGCAGAATATGCACAACACCCAAGTCCTGTACGATCACCCCATCCAAGCCGGCAAGGTAGAAGGGCTTCACATAATCCACCACATCCTCTATCTCACTTTCTTTTAATAAAGTATTTAAAGTAAGATAAACCTTGCAGTTATGGATATGTGCAACTCCAATTGCCTTAAGGATCTGTTCCGTTGTGAAATTGTCCGCATAAGCTCTGGCACTGTATTTTTCACCGCCTAAATATATGGCGTCTGCTCCCGCATTTAATGCACCAAGAAAGCTGTCATAACTGCCCGCCGGGGCTAACAGTTCAACCATTGTTCTTTCCTCAAAAAAAGGTTGGCGAAAGTGCCAACCTTTTTATCATCCTTTACTTTTTCTTGCTTCCGAAAGTTCACCCTCAAGACGCAACATCTTCCGGGTGTTTTCATTAGCCTCATCCATCAGTTTCTTGACTGTTTTTTCTGTATTTTCCAGCTTGATCTGAGCCGCAATCAATTCATGCTTCAGATCATACATATCTTTTTCCCGTCCCTGAATCTCTTCCTCCAGAGTCTCAATCTGTTTTTTGGCTTTAAAATAGTCATCAGCGATATTCAATTGTAAAAGTACACTCTGGGTATCGATGGGAAGTCTTTTAAAGCCATCCTGTCTGTTATATTCTGCCATCTTATTATTGATATACATGGCTACTTTTTGGAGATATTCTTCACTTTCATAACCACTTAAGGTAAATACTTTTCCGCCGATAATTACCTCGGTATCTGTTTTAACTGACATAAAGAACCTCCTTTAGCAAATGCAGACAGGCAATGCTTATTATTTCGTACAGAGAATTGCAAAGCAATGCTCTTATTACAATAGGCAGAAACCTATTGCAATTATTATATATTAACTTATTCCGGTATAGCAAGCCCCAAATGGCGATAGGTAAGATCTGTAACCATACGGCCTCTTGGTGTTCTGTTGATCAGACCGTTTTTGATCAGATATGGCTCATATACATCTTCAATGGTTCCGGAATCTTCACCGATTGCCGCCGCAAGGGTATCCAGGCCAACCGGGCCTCCGCCGAACTTTTCAATCATCGTCATCAGAATATTCCGATCCAGATGATCCAGCCCCAGCTTATCAACATCCATCAGATCCAGTGCGGTTCTGGCCACATCCAGGGTAATCACCCCATCATAGCGAACCTGTGCGAAATCACGCACCCGTTTCAGGATACGATTGGCCAGTCTAGGCGTTCCGCGACTTCTTCTGGCAAGTTCTGTGGCACCTTCCATGTCTATTTCCACATCCAGTAGTTTCGCCGAATGGAGAATAATCAGCCGCAGCTCTTCTATAGAATAAAACTCCAATCGGTGAATAACACCAAATCTGTCCCGCAAAGGAGCCGTCAATAGCCCTGCACGGGTGGTGGCACCAACCAGGGTAAAATGAGGCAGATCCAGACGAATAGATCTTGCGGTAGCACCTTTTCCGATCATAATATCTATGGCAAAATCTTCCATGGCAGGATAAAGAACCTCTTCCACCTGTCTGTTTAAACGATGAATTTCGTCAATAAAAAGGATATCCCCTTCCTGCAAATTGTTCAGGATTGCTGCCATTTCTCCGGGTTTCTCGATGGCCGGACCACTGGTCACCTTCATATGTACGCCCATCTCGTTTGCGATCACACCTGCCAGCGTTGTTTTTCCCAGCCCCGGAGGGCCGTAAAACAAACAGTGATCCAGGGAATCCTGCCTCTGCTTTGCAGCCTCTATATATATACCAAGGCTTTCCTTGATTTTTCCCTGTCCGATATAATCACGCAGCGTCTGGGGGCGTAAGGAACCCTCTATCCGTTTATCTTCGTCCATCAATTGTGTTTCAATCATTCTACCCATAAAGCCTGTACCTACTAAAACAGAATGTTAATCTATTACTCCTTTTTCTAAAACATCAGCTTCAAGGCTGCCTTCAAAATGTTTTCTGTGTCCATCTCAGCAGCACCTTCCACCTGCTTCACTGCTTTGGTGGCATCCGAGGCGGAATAACCCAGTGCCGTTAATGCGGCAACAGCGTCCTTTGCGGCGGAATGCTGCAGACTGTCCTGCATGTTTGCTCCCACGTCCGGGGTAACGAAATGCTCCAGCGTATCCTCCAGGGAAACCTTATCCTTCAAATCCAGTATGACACGTTCTGCAGTTTTCGCACCTACGCCTGGAGCCTTGGCGATGGCTTTTGCATCCCCGGATATAATGGCAAAGCGAAGATCATCTGCACTCATGACAGAAAGAATAGCCTGTCCTCCTTTAGGACCGATACCATTTACGGTAATCAGCTTCTTGAAGATATCCAGATCATCCTGACTGGAAAATCCATACAGGCAAAAGGTGTCTTCTCTGACGCAGGTATATGTATATACTACCATTTCATCTCCGATGGAAGGAACAGGATTCATGGCAGCAGGAGCAATCTTAATATTGTATCCGATCTGATTCACTTCCAAAATCATGGAATCCTCACGAATATCCTGAACAATACCCTTCAAATATGCGTACATAACTTTTCTCTCCCAAACATATTATAAAAACCGCCTGGTAAAGCAGGCGGTTTTCTATCATATCATACTTCACACATCCACTATCTTACTTTTTCAGGGAAGCCTACTTTTTTCTGTACCTTGCGCAATGTTTTATTTGCGTAATAGGATGCCTTTTCAGCATTATTTTTGATCACACTGTCAATATAATCCTTGTTCTGGGAAAGATCATGGAACCGATCCTGCAAAGGCTTCAGCACATCCACTACAGCTTCACCTACAGCCATTTTGAATTCACCATAACCTTTACCGGCGAACTCTGCTTCCACCTGTTCCGGCGTCTTTCCGGTACAAGCACTGTATATATCAATCAGGTTTCTGATGCCGGGCTGCTCTTCACGATAAACAATCTGTCCTTCTGAGTCCGTAACAGCACGTTTAAATTTACGAATAATGGTATCAGGATCATCCATCAGATAAATACTTGCATTGGTATTTTCATCCGACTTAGACATCTTCTTGGAAGGGTCCTGCAAACTCATGATCTTCGCACCGGCTTTACCGATATAAGGCTCCGGAACAGTAAATACATCACCATATATTCCGTTAAATCTCTGTGCAATATCACGGGTAATTTCCAGATGCTGAAGCTGATCCTTACCAACCGGTACCACATCAGCCTGATACAGTAAAATATCTGCGGCCATCAAAACCGGATATGTGAACAAACCTGCATTGATATTATCCGCATGTTTGGCTGCTTTATCTTTAAACTGGGTCATTCTGTTCAGTTCCCCCATATAGGTGAAACAGTTCAGAATCCAGGACAATTCCGCATGTGCTGAAACGTGGGACTGATAATAGATACAGTTCTTTTCGGGATCCAAGCCGGCTGCAATGTATAAAGTCAGCAATGCTCTTGCTCTTTTTCTCAGTTCAGCGGGATCCTGTCTTACCGTAATGGAATGTAAATCCACCACTGAATAAAAACATTCATATTCATCACTTAAGGAAACCCAGTTCTTCAAGGCACCCAGATAATTTCCAAGTGTCAAATTCCCTGTAGACTGCATTCCGCTAAAAAGTACTTTCTTGCCGTCAATCATTTTTTTATCCTCCTATGGTACAACTCAAAAGTTTAACATTCGCATTCTCTTTCGTCAAGAAAACCGGGTTTGTTTTCACACTTTGTCATGCATCCGCAATCCTCAGTTCTTGGCATAACACATCTTGGTCTTGGCGGTTCATTCTGTCTGCAGGGTGGTTCAACCGGTCTGCAGGAAGAACGTTCCATACAACAACCACCTTTTTGGTTGTTGCAAAACAGAAGCAACAAAAGAATCAGGCAACAAGAATTCATACTGATCACTCACATTCATTTATGTTACTTCATTCTATGAAATACAAAACAAAATGACACAGATTATTTTTTTACCAGATTGTCACGAATATATTGACAGGTTTCCTTTTCCCCTTTTTCAGCCAGCATGTTCAACAACTTTTCCAGAACCTCTCTGGTGTATTCATGCATGGGTGCAGGATCCTTGCCCATTTGGTAATATTCCAAAGGTGAACAGTCTGTGTATGCCTCCTTCTTATATACCTTACAGGCAGCCACACGATCCATGAACATTTCTGCAATATATCTGTCCGGCATGGGAACCGGCAGAATGCCACCGGGCACCCGGGAACTGTAATCACACCAGTATTCGTAATGGTGTTTATTCCTTCCCTTGTGATGCAGCCATGCAGAAGAATAGCCAATGGCTTCCCGCTCTGCATTGTTGGGACTTCTGTCTCCCTGAAAATACCTGGCTCCTACCAGGAATTCCGAAGGACTGTATTTTGACATATCGTGTAAAAGTCCCTGTCTGTACAATCCTACCTTAAAACAGCCTTTACAGACAAGATATTTATGATATGTAATGGTCTTAAAGTGTTTCCATGCTTTCATCTGCTTGTTGTCTTTTTTCCTTTCCTACTCAACCCTACACTCTATGAGTCCGATTGCGCTAATCAGAATTTACGCTTTAAGCACCATGATGGTTCTCTCAGGAATCACCAAAGTGCCGCACACCTCATTGGGTTGCTCAGGCATCCCCAAACCCACACCGGCAGAAGCCTTCCAGCTCTCATCTGTGGACAAAATACAGGTCCATTTGCGATTACCGGGCAATTTAGGCAACGCCAGAGAATGCTTTTCCCAATGCATATTGTAAGCCACATAAAGAACACTATCCTCACCCGGAATGGCATACTGATTATTATACATTACACCAAACACAAGGGACTGGCTATCCGTTCTCCAGGCTTCTTTTCCGTGAAAGGAAATGTCCGGTATCCCATATGCGCCGTAATCTGTGCCTTGAAAGGCCACTGCTCCTTTCAATATAGGATAGGTATTGCGCAGACAGATTAACGCTTTCGTAAATTCAAATAATTCTTTATGCTTTGATAATTCGCTCCATTTTATATAACTGATTTCATTATCCTGACAATAAGGATTGTTATTTCCATCCTGAGAATTACCAAATTCATCCCCACTGTATAACAAGGGTGTTCCCTGGGACAGGAACAAAAGACACATGGCATTCTTCATTTGTTTCTTGCGAAGAGACAGAATTTGTTTCTTTCTGGTCTTGCCCTCCACGCCACAGTTCCAGCTGCAGTTATAATTCGTACCGTCCCTGTTGTCTTCTCCGTTTGCAAGATTATGCTTCTCCTGATAGGAAACCATATCAGCCAGGCGCATAGTATCCTGTTTTGCCATAAAATGAATCGCTCCGCCTGCAGACATCTGTCTTCTGATATGACCGGCCACCTGAAACGCAACGCCATGATCTCCCTTTAGGAAATTACGCATATCATACATAAAGCCTGAACTGATAACGCCGCAGGAAGCCCGCTTGGCAACCAGACTCTCCTCTACATTTTCAAACAGCAGATACGTGTCCAAAAGAGCATCTGATTCCATCAGGCTCTGTACCGGTATGGTGGCACCCATCAGGTGAAATCCATCTACACCATATTTCAATTTCCAGTGCAAAAGCACATCCTCCATCAGACGAAATGAGAAATTCTCAGGAAAGTATATCTGCAGAAACAGTTCCATACCTTCTTCGTGGCAGGCTGCAACCAGTTTTCCAAACTCCTGATCCGGATCCCCCATTGCATAACTTCCCTTTACGGCAAAGTATTGATTATCTGCAGTATATCCCCAATAATTTGTCTTAACCGGTCTGTCCTTGTTCTCAGAAAAGTCCACCTTGTAGGTGGCAAGGTCAAAGTTCATATCATGGCAAGCTTCCTCAGTGCTCTTTTTTAATCCCACAGGATCAAAGGATTCCATGCGTTCCCCGAATTCATAGGAAGGCATCAAAATAAGGGAGGTAACTCCCAGTTTCTTCATGTATGGCAAAGCTTCCGTGATCCCTGCAAAAGTACCTTTCATCCCCGGTTTACCATGGGCCTTCATGGAAAATCCTCTGGGATGCAGCATATAGAACACTTTGTCTCCAAAAGGGATATGGGGACCTTCCGGGATATCATAATGCTCCTGTTTTCCCGGAAGCAAGCAGGTCTGACTGCACTGTTCCATATACTTTCTCTTAGGCCAAAAACCTGTAGCACAGGGATCCAACACCCGTTCACCATCCTGCAAAAGCAGATAAGTAGTATCTTCCGGAAAGGAGCCGATCACTTCCGCCCCATAGATTTTGCCGCAGCGAAAAGAAGCATCCAACAATAATGTAACAGGTTTGGAAAAAGACTTGGAAAATAAAACCACTCCGTTTTCCTTTGCTTCTGAAACAAAAGAAAACCGGTATCCTTCCGTCGTCTGTCTCACGCCCAGCGGAAAAGGTGTTGTATGATGCAATGTAAATTTCGTCTGATTCATATAGAGCTCCAATTAGTCATTATCTTTTGTTCCAAAATATTGATCCGAACAGTAACATTTTATCATATTCCTATTCATATATCTAACTCTATTTCTGTTTACTTTTCATTCCCCCTTCGGCTATAATGACCATATTAAATTATACTTATTGTGACAAAAGTCTCTGAGCGTAATAATGTCCCCGACAAGTTCTATATGTTCTGTTGCAGACTGTAGTGAGCCGTCGGTACTTAGGCTGCGTATTGTGCAGCCTTATGTACCGTTACGGTGGAACTCCAAGCGAAAGCGTGTCTGCAACAGACATATAGAACTTAGGCGAGGGACATAGCTTAGAACAATGACAAAGATTTGGAAAGGATATGCTATGGCAAAAGAGAATAAGAAACCCGTTTATGAGGAAGCCGATGAAGAAATGACAGTCACCCTGAACTTTGATGACGGTGACGTAACCTGCTCTGTTGTTACTATTATGACCGTGGAGGAAAAGGATTACATTGTTCTTCTGCCGCTGGATGAAAATGGCGAAAATGAAGACGGCGAGGTCTGGATTTACAGATATTCCGAAAATCCTGAGGATCCGAATGAGGAACCAGTGATTGAATATATTGAGGATGAAGATGAATACGAAAAAGTGGAAGACGCTTTTGATGAATTTTTGGACTCCGTAGAATTTGACGAGTTATATTCAGAATAAACAGACGGATTATCTTCGGGAACGTAGCGGAGCAAGAAAAACAGAGGCTGTGTATTGTTCATTTGCAACCCAGGACATGTGTAATGATTTCTTTGCTCTGGTCATGGCCACATAGAACATTCTCCGCTCTTCTTCTAAGGAATCCGATGTTCGTGCCTGTTTTGGGGGAATATGTCCTTGTACTAATCCGGGTAAAAAGACGTGGTCAAACTCCAGACCTTTTGAACCGTGATAGGTATAAAGATGTACTCCCCTTTTTGGTGCACCTTTTTTTTCTTTTGTGATGCGTTCCTGTATGCCTGCGCAAAGAGCATCGTAATTTTTATACTCCTTTGCAAACTCCATGAACCGGTCCGCCATCATCCGGTATTCTCCATATTGCTCTGCAGTCACCTGATCTGCCACATAGCGATCCAATCCCACTACTTTTCTCAGGTAATGCATCCCCAAAGCCGGTTTCATACGCTCCATTCTTTGAAGCTGTTCAAACAGACTCTCTATCGCATCTCTCATCGAATAATTTCCCTGATAAAAGGACAGTAAATCCTCCTTTCTTACCATAGTGCCGGTTAATGCTGCTCTCTTGATATATCGTACCGGCTGATTCATCAAATGAAGGAAATTATCTCTCTCCCTGCTTCCTGCCAAATAACGGCAGTATGCGATCATTGTCTTAATATAAGCATGTTCAAACATTGTTTTCCTGTAGTTATCTGCTCTGTAGGGTATGTTTCTTTGATCCAGGGCTTCGTAAAAGGGTAGAAAATCCCGATTGTTCCTACAGAGAATTGCCATCTGATCGTAAGCAATATGATCCTGATGCAATCGTTCCATGACTGCTAACATTTGGTCCAATTCTTCTTCCACCGTTTTACAGGGAATCAACCTAACTTCTCCGGTCTCCTTTTGCATGGCAAGTATCTGCTTGTCAAAGCGATTTTTATTGTCTCCGATCACACGGTTGGCAGCTTCCACAATATGAAGACCGGAACGGTAATTCTGATTGAGCACCTGCTTTGATGCACCGGTATAGTCTTCCAGAAAGCGTTTCATGATTGCAGGATCAGCGCCTCGAAATCCATAGATCGACTGGTCGTCATCTCCTACCACAAACAAACCGGTGTTTTTACCTTTCAACAATTTGATGACCTCATACTGCATCGGATTGATGTCCTGGAATTCATCGATCAAGATATATTGAAAACGCCGGGACCAGTATGTCCTTTTTTCCTTATCTTCCAAAAGCAATTGATAACAGAGCCTGACCATATCGTCAAAATCCAGTTTCCCAAGTTCTTTCAAAAGTTCTTCATATTCCTGCAAAACAACGGGAAAAGTACTCTCATCTAAGGTGTCGGTAAGCACATCATAGGATGCTTTGTCATTCACTCGATTTTTAAATCTACTGATCTGTTTGATAACACCGGAAATGTCAGGTTCTCCGTAGGGGTGTTCACCCTGTGCCTTTTCTACGATATGTTGAAGCATTCTGACTCTTTCCTGTTCCTGTATCAGGGAAACATTGCGATAGCCGGGTGAGGATCTCAGAATCTGATAAAATACCGCATGGAAGGTACCGAAAACCACTTCTGTATCAGATTGTTTCATCAAATGCAGAAAACGCTCTTTCATTTCCATGGCTGCAGCTTTTGTAAATGTAATAACGAGAATTTTGTCGGGCGAAACACCCAGATTAGAAATAAGATATTGAATGCGATGTGTAATCACTGTTGTTTTGCCGCTTCCGGGCCCTGCCAATAGCAGCAGGGCTCCTTCCACGGATTGCACAGCTCTCAGCTGGCTTTCATTCATATTACAGGGCATTTTCTAATAAAGATATGCCTTTCTTAATTCTGGCAATGGATTCTTCCTTGCCGAGGATTTCCATAATCTCTGTAGCACCCGCCGGTGTTGTCTGCTTGCCGGATACTGCTGTTCTGACCGGCCACATCGCATAACCGTTTTTACAGCCTTTCTTTGCTACATATTCAACTAAAGTCTGATACAGTGCATCATTGGAATAATCCTCCTGTGCCTCAAAGATTGGCAACAGTTCCTTCAATACTTCCAACGAAGATTCTGTGTTGGTCTTCATCTTCTTATGTGTGTACATTTCCACATCATATACAGGTAATGCTTCGAAGAAATCCACCATATCAACAATATCAGGAAATACTTCAATACGGGTTTTTACCATTTCAGCAATCTTTTTCAGATTCAAATCTTTGGTGATTGCCTGTTTCAGATATGGCTCAGCCATTTCATAGAACCGGTCAAAGTCCATTGCTTTGATATACTCCCCGTTCATCCATTTCAGCTTGGTATAATCAAATACCGCCGGTGACTTGGAAATATGCTTATAATCAAATTCCTGAATCAGCTGCTCCAGGGTGAAGATCTCTTCATTGTTTTCCGGGCTCCAGCCAAGCAATGAAACAAAGTTCACGATGGCTTCCGATACAAATCCCTGTTCAATCAGATCTTCATAGGAAGAATGGCCGCAGCGTTTGGAAAGCTTGTGATGCTCTTCATCTGTGATCAATGGGCAATGCACGTATACCGGTACTTCCCAACCAAATGCCTCATACAGACGGTTATATTTTGGGGAAGAAGACAGATATTCGTTACCTCTGACCACATGGGTAATTCCCATCAGATGGTCATCCACCACATTGGCAAAGTTGTAAGTAGGATATCCGTCAGACTTTATCAGGATCATATCATCCAGTTCTTCGTTATTGACCGTAATATCTCCATACAACTCATCATGGAAAGTGGTTGTTCCTTCTTTGGGATTATTCTGTCTGATAACATATGGTTTTCCTGCAGCAAGATTTGCTTCCACTTCCTCCTTGGAAAGATGCAGGCAATGCTTGTCATACACATTGATCTCTTTGCCATCAATGGTCTGTGTCAGGGTGGCCAGTCTTTCTTTATCGCAGAAACAGTAATATGCCTCCCCTTTTTCAATCAGTTGTTTTGCATATTCCAGATAGATGCCTTTTGCCTGGCGCTCACTCTGCACATAGGGGCCACAACCGCCATCTTTATCCGGTCCTTCATCATGCACAAGGCCTGTACTTTGCAGGGTACGATAAATGATTTCAACAGCCCCTTCCACATAACGTTCCTGGTCTGTATCCTCGATTCGTAAAATAAAATCTCCTCCCTCATGCTTGGCAATCAGATACGCATACAAAGCTGTTCTCAAATTACCCACATGCATACGTCCGGTAGGACTGGGTGCATAACGTGTTCTTATTTTCATGTTCCTATATTCCTTTCTATTATTCACATCCTTCTCGGTAACACTATTACGAAAAGGAACAATATAAAGCACTACTCATTCATCGGGGGCAATTTTTCCTCCGCTGCAGCCTTAAATTCCGCCAAGGCCTTTGCAGCCTGTGGTAAGGCAATATTGGTACCGGCACCGGCAATGCAGCCACCGGGACAAGCCATTCCTTCAATCAGGCAACCATTCTTTTTTCCTGCCTTGGCAAGCAGAAGCATCTTCTTACAATCTGCAAGGCTTTCTGCATGTTCAATATTCACTTCCACATCGGGATAATATTCCCGAACGCAAGCCTCTATGGCACTGGCAACACCACCGGCCACACCATAACCACGTCCGGCACCGGTAGCACCCTTCAGTTCATCCACCGGTTCCAAACCTTCAAAGGAAATGCCTTTTGCCTCAAACATACCCGCCAGTTCTTCAAAAGTAATGACAAAATCCACATCTGAGCGAACGGTTCTTCTGGAGGCTTCCAGTTTCTTGGAAGCACAGGGACCGATGAATACCACACTGGCATCAGGATGTTCCTCCTTGATAATCCTTGCAGTAGCAACCATGGGGGTCAGGGCATTGGAAATCTTGTCGATGGTTTCCGGGAAAAACTTCTTTGCCAACACAGACCAGGAAGGACAACAGGAGGTCAGACTAAAAGGCTGATTACCGGAAGCTACCTCATGCACATAATGTTCCGCCTCCGCAATGGCACCTTTGTCCGCACCAATCGCAGTTTCATAGACATCAAAAAAGCCCAATTCCTTTAAAGCAGTCTTTAATATATCCGGTGTCACATTTGGGCCAAATTGTCCCACAAAAGCAGGTGCAACCTGGGCAATGATCTTACGTCCGGATTGCATGGCACGAATCAGCTGAAAAATCTGGGATTTGTCCGCAATGGCTCCAAAAGGACAGCTAACCATACACTGACCGCAGGAAACACACATATCCGGGTCTATCACTGCTCTTCCCTTATCATCAGACTTAATGGCATTCACGCCACATGCAGAGGAACAGGGACGAATCTGATGTGCTATAGCATCATAAGGACAAACCGCTTTACATTTACCGCATTTAATACATTTACTCTCATCTATATAGGATTTACCGTTTACCCATGTAATGGCTCCTCGTGGACACACTTCACGGCAGGGATGTGCTACACAGCCCATACATTTGTCGGTAACCCGGTACACATTTTCAGGACAGGCATTACAGGCAGAGGGAATAACCTGCATCAAAGGTGGTTCATAATATTTTTCAGAAATATTAGACTCTTCCAATCCCTGGGTCAAGTGAACCGGCTGGTTTTCAGGGCGCAGGGAAAGTCCCATGGCAAGACGAACTCTTTCACGGGCAATGGCTCTCTGACGATATTTGTCCATATATTCCGGATCATCATCCGGAACAAGTCTGTATGGCAATGCTTCCATATCATCCTTCAGATTTTCTGAATAATAAGCAAGGGAAGCAACTTCTTTAAATACTTCTCGGCGTTCCTTACGAACCTGGGTATCTATACCACGCATTGACATATCTGGCTCCTCCCACAGAGATTACTTGTACATTCGTTTTATTTTTACACAACCTGGTCTCAAAAGCAAGGTATACAGTTATTTTTTCTCACACAATTTCATCCACAGAGTAGAATAATATCAAAATAAGAATCATATAATGAGACACTATTTATGGCTGAATGTTCACAGGCTAATCGCCCTCTTGGTTTTCCTCAGGATAAACCACTTGCCATGGCATATGTTCCCTGGCAGACATTTACGGATATCTACGAAAATTTGAATGAAGCTTACCTAAACGGAACCATATTCGAACAATTAACCTTACCGTTTTACGGAAAAAAAGGAGGTTGTGTATAAATATGAGTGAAAAAGATAAACTGTTGCATCAGATCAGTGTCCTGGACTTCACTTTGGTGGATCTGTTACTGTATCTGGATACCCATCCCTACGACCAGACAGCACAGGAATACTACTGTCACTACAACCAGATAAAGAAAAAACTATGTATCGAATTTGCCCAGAAATATTATCCTCTTACAAAAGATGAAGCAAGGTATTCCAAAGAAGGTTTTACCTGGGTCAATGCACCGGCACCTTGGGAATATTGTGGTTGTTAGTTAATAGAAGAAAGAAAGGTTATATCCATGTGGAATTATGAAAAAAGATTGCAGTTTCCGGTTTGTATCAAGAATCCAAACCCCAAACTGGCACAGGTGATTATCTCACAATACGGGGGACCTGACGGAGAAATGGGAGCCTCCATGCGATATCTGTCACAACGCTATATCATGCCCTATAAAGAAGTATCCGGCATCCTGACAGATGTAGGTACAGAGGAACTTGCCCATTTGGAAATGGTTGCAACTATTGTGCATCAGTTGACAAGAAATCTCAGTATGGAAGAAATCAAGCAATCCGGTTTCGACAAATACTATATAGATCACACAGCAGGAATATGGCCTCAGGCAGCAGGCGGCATCCCCTTCAATGCCTGCGAATTCCAATCCAAGGGTGATGTTATTACAGATCTGACCGAGGATATGGCTGCAGAACAAAAAGCAAGGACCACCTACGACAATATTCTGCGTCTGGTAGATGATCCTGACGTGATTGCACCCATCAAATTCCTACGTGCCCGTGAAATCGTTCACTTCCAGCGCTTCGGTGAAGCCCTTCGGGTCACCCAGGATAAACTGAACGAAAAGAATTTCTACGCCTTTAACCCTGCCTTTGATCGCTGCAAATAAAGCGAAAATTTTACCTCATCA
>CALZKI010000016.1 GCA_945787995.1 uncultured Lachnospiraceae bacterium
CAAACCTACCAGCTTCAATACCTCTATGGCCTTCCTGTTTCGGATTGCCTTGGGAATACCCTGAAACGCCAGTGGCAAAGCCACATTCTCAATAGCATCCATGGTGCCGATCAGATTGAAGGACTGGAAAATAAAGCCGATATGCTTTCTGCGGAATGCTACCAACTGATTTTCCGACTTATTCTCCAAATGCTCTCCGGCTATCACAATCTCTCCTTTGGTAGGTTTTTCCAGACCTGCCAGCATATTCAGCAGAGTGGATTTACCGGACCCGGAGGTTCCCACAATAGAACAAAAAGTGCCTCGCTCGATGGAGAAGCTAACGCCATCAAGAGCCCGCACCTTTTCGTCACCAACCTTATATATTTTATACAGATTTTTAACAGAAATAACCGGTTTATCTTCTTTCATATATCGGCATCCTATCTTTTTGGTGTACTATTCGAGTTAGTACACTTAATATACGTCATCTATGCAGTAATGTCAATGTATTTTATACACCAATCATCACATTCATTACTGTCAATTATGAATGCATACTCAAATTCTTATATTGGTCAAATATGTCCAGAAATTCATCTTCCACTTCTCTGAACTGTCTCTCGGAAAATTCCGGCATGCAGGCAGGTTCATCCGGTTTGTCGTACAATTCTTCCTGCATAAAATGATAGAATTCATAGTACAATAACATATCATCAATACGTTTGATATGTGCAAACTGTTCTTCCGTAGGGATGTGTCCCAAAAGTGCTTCATAGATAGTATCCTGCATTTTCTTTTCGATATCCCCATATTGCTGCAGGTATTGTTTGACAGGTCTGGTAATGTCTGACAGATATGCTTCGCTGCCATCATGGAGCAGACAACCCAGAATCGTTTCCCGGTCCAATCCCTCTGCAATGGCTTCCTTTGCGCAGTCCACGCTATGCTGTCCTACGGAGTAAAAACGAGGAAAATGTCCGTTAGCTCTGGTCATCAGCGAAAGTGCATGAGCGATGTCTCTTACTTCTATGTCCGTAATATGGGGATGCAGTGGACAAAATTGCACCTTTGTATATGTGGTAATATGTCCGTCAGGTTTATTCATTGTATCTTCCTCTGTTTTCTAACCATGCCAAAGTATTCTCCTGTTTTAACGAGAACAGAGACAAATATCCCAGCACAGTCCGATTTGAATCATTTTCTCCAAGCGTTTATTTTACAAATGACTTATCCACCTGTATCACGCAGCAATAATCTTCTCGGTACTCTTTTACTTTCTTTTCGATGAAAGCCTTCACTTCCTCGTCAGACAGAGGATATCCGTGAGGCACAACAATATCAAAAATCAGGTTAGAGTGGGTGGTTCCTTTTACCATTCTGAAATCGTGCAGCATGATATCACCTTCCAGCTGCTGAACGATTTTGATCACCTCAGATTTTGCCTCATTGATGATTGTATCATCATCCACAATAGGATCCATATGAATCACCGGTTCACAATGCAGTTCCCTTCGCAGGGCAAACTCAATCCGGTCAATCAGATCATGCAATTCCAGAATATCCTCCTTATAGGGAACCTCTGCATGCAGGCTGATCATCAGTCTTCCCGGACCGTAATCGTGCACCACCAGGTCGTGAATACCCAGAATCCGGTCATCGCATCTTACAATTTTCTCAATCTCCTCCACCAGTTCCTCTTCCGGTGCCTGGCCAAGCAAGGGATTGACCGTATCCTTCATGGCAGAAATACCTGCCAAAAGAATCATCACACCCACAAACAAACCACAGTATCCGTCTACCGGTATTTTCCAAACATATGCCACGATTGTAGAAATCAGAACCACCGAAGTGGCAATAGTATCAGACAAGCTGTCCTTTGCCGTAGCAGCCATGGTGGCACTTTCGATCTTCTTTCCCACACTGTGATTATAGAAAAACATATAGATTTTCACTGCGATAGAGGCAATCAGTATGACAACGATCATGATGCCAAATTCCGGCAGTTCCGGGTGAAGGATCTTTTCAACAGAGCTTTTGATCAGTTCATATGCCATCAGCAGGATCAATACAGAGACAAACAATCCGGATATGTATTCAATTCTTCCGTGTCCAAATGGATGCTCCGGGTCAGGCTCCTGTCCGGAAAGTTTAAATCCGATTAAGGAAATAAAAGAACTTCCCGCATCGGACAGGTTATTAAAAGCATCTGCCGTGATGGAAATAGCACCGGAAACGGTGCCGGCAATAAACTTGCCGATAAAAAGCAATACATTCAGAAAAATGCCTACCGCACCGCATAGAATGCCGTATTTCTCCCGGACCTCACTATCCTTGTAATTATCTGAATGGATCCACAATTTCGCCAATAAAGTAACCATATCTGCCTCTCTCTAAAAAAGGAGCTTCTGTGGGGCATATAAAATGCCCGAACAAAAGCCCCCAGCCTTGCGACTGTTATCAACCAAACTCTTTGATGATATTCTCCAACTGCACCACCAATTCCTTATTGCTATCGGATTGTGCCTGAATCCTCTCTGCTATCCTTGCTGTGTTCACATTCTTATCAGCAATCATAGAAACAGCAATACCATTTTCATGAGTGATTCCTTTCACTGCATGGATATTCTCGGAAATACCCAGCAGAGAATTTCTGAGATTCTCTGTTTCCTTGTCAAGATTCATAATGTTGCGACGAATTTCCGTTACAGCCTCGCCGTACTCCTGAGACTGTTCAGAGATGGAACCAAATTGTTTCATAACGGTTTGCTCCAGGAAAAGCATGATCGCATCAAAGCATTTTCTTGTCTCTTCCACGCTTACGTCGATATGATCACACATATCGGAAATCTCAGAAGCCATCTCCGTAACGGTAGTAGCCAGATCGCCGATTTCCTTTGCCACCACATTGAAGCCCTTGCCGGCTTCTCCTGCCCGGGCAGCTTCCAACAAAGCATTCAAAGAAAGCAGATTGGTCTGTTTGGCAAGGTTCATAATGCCGTCTGCCATCTTGTTGATCTCCACGATAGCTTCCATACGCTTCATGGTCTTGGCCACGCCCGCCTTGGTTTCCTCAAAGGTGGTAATACTGCTGGTATAAGCCTCTTTAGACTGCTCCGTCATCTTCTGTGAGCCCAGGATCAATGCTTCACTGGACTCTACGCTCTTCTTCATGGTATCCAATAACAAATCCATACTGGAATCGATATTCTCCACATTGTCTCGTACACTTTCCATGAAGTTGTCTGTACTTTCCAGACTGGCAGACAATTCCTCCACCGTAGCGGTATTCTCCGTTACGCTATCTACCAGATGGTCGGAGTGACTGTTCAATTCTCCTGTTTTCTCGTTGATCGTATTGCAGCATAAGCCCAAGGTATCAACCACTTTCTGCAGAGATTTCAACAGATAGTTGATAATCAAACTGGTCATCAGTGTCAGAAGAAGAACTCCCACAACGCAGATCAGTGCCAGCTGTATCTTCACCTTGCGCAAAGCACCAAAAACTTCCGAAGTAGGATCTGTGATGATGAAGACCCATCCTCTGTCCTTCATAAAACTATAGGAAGCAATATACTCTTCTTTATCGGACTCGTCAGTATATACCAGGGAGCCAAACTTACTTTCCGCATTTTCCTGTACTTCACGGATGATGTCCTGTATGTACTTTTCCTCTGCCACCGTATTGATTCTGTCCTTGTCGCCATGGAACAGGTACTCTCCTGTGTTCACATTCACCATACAATACTGAAGCAGTTCCATACCTTCTGCCGGAAGCTTATCCAGGGTATCCACCAATCCCTGGGTGAAAATACCACCACCCACAAGACCAATGGGCTGGTTCTTTTCATCAAAACAGCCTCTGTAAATGGAAATAACCTGTTCTCCACTGGCGGGTGAAAGAATAATGCCCGTATTATATACGCCATCTGCATCCTTCAGTGCCTGCTGCAATGCGGTTAAGGATTCATCCTTTCTGGTATAGATTCCCACCACCTTCGGATTGGTATGTGTCAACACATGGGAATCCCAGGAGCTGATGTAGATTCCCTCCAGATTTTCCCTGTCCTTGCTGAAAGTTTCCGTGTAGACCTGGGCCTGTTTTGTCAGGTCAGGATCTTCAGGATTCTTCAACAAAGCGGTCACTTCTCCTCCACGGCTGAATGCGGTCAGATAGCTTTCCGTTTCCAAAATATAATTCTCAATAATCGTTGAGCGCTCCTGCGCTATGGTTTCCATACTCTTGATAGTGCTGTTCTGAATATTGGAGGAAATAGAGGAATTCACAAACAGGAATACCACTGCCATTACTATTATCTGCAATACCAGGATTGCAACTATCATCTTTACTTCACGCTTTTTCGTTTGTACCGCCCCCTAAACTTTTGTAGTAATTCACTCAGTTAAGTGTAACAAATTCAATTTCTATTTACAATCAGTTATTTGGTAAAACAAGCAATTCCGATGGTGCCAAGTCCCAGATTGCAGGCTACGGAGAAGGATACCTTCTGCACGATCACCTGTTCAAAGGTTACATAACGCTGCACCTCTTTTTTGATCCAATCCAACTGTTCTACCGTACCGCCTACGTGTGAAATAATGACCACGGAAGGATCTATTTTGTTTTTACGCCGTAGCAACCGTTTGATTCCGATTCTCCAGACTCTTTCCAGAGATCCGCCATAAAGCGCGATCACTGCAAGATTCTTCTGACGCATTCCCACCAGCAAATGAAGCTGAAGCCCCCGGCATATTACATAGTTCAATAGATTGGTGTGCTTATTCTGATAATAGATATCAACCGTTGGTAAAATGAAACGAGCGCCTACATTTGCCTTTTTCTTTTCAATTGCCTCGTAGATCTCACCGGCAGATTTTCCTTCCTTGGCAAGCTTTGCCGCATATAACGTCAACAGACTTTGTCCGCAGGAAATCTGACCGGAGTCCACTACTGCTACATGGTCAAAGCCTTTGGCAGCAACGGTTGCATTGTGGAAAGCTCCATCCACATTGGAAGCCATGGAGATATGAACCACCTGCTCTGCCCTGGTGAGAGCCTCTGCAAAGAACTCTTCGTATTCTTCCACCGTCACATCATCCACATAGGCTTCTGTCTTGGTGGCGGAAACATATTGGGTCAAGCTGTCGGAGTCGATCTCCTTTGTATCTGCAAATCTTCCGTGAGGAGTCACAATATACAGATACATCTTTTCAATCTCATACTCATGGATCAAATCCGAAGGCAAATCACATACACAGTCCGTGGTAATCAGAACTTTTTTTCGCTTTCTGACGGCAACTTTTTGTTCCTGATGAATATCCTTCCATACGGGATTCTCATCCGTCTGATATTCAATCAATTCAGGAGGCAAAAGCCTAAGGATTTCCTCCTCCAGCGCCTTTCCGTGTACCGGTTTCTCCAGATACCCGTCAAATCCCAATTCCCGATATTTCTGCTCTGTACCAGCCAAAGCGTTGGCTGTAAGAGCGATTACCGGTGTTTCTCTGCACAACCCGTTTTCCTGTCCCCGCACAGCCTGCAAGGTTTCCGTACCATTCATCCTGGACATCATACAGTCCATGAGGATCACGTGATACTGTTTTTTCATTGTTAGTGCCAGACATTCCTGACCACTGTTTGCAATATCCACCTTCACCTTTGTATCCGTCAGCAATTTGCTGATCACCATGGAAATAACAGCGTTGTCATCCACGATCAATACTTTGGCTTCCGGTGCTTCAAAACAGGGCTGATAGGAATTCATCTCATTGATTTCCTTATCCAACAGATTGATGTCTCCGATGCTTTCCGGATTCACCACCTTTTGTGGAATGGTCACGGTAAACACAGACCCTTTTGTGTAAATACTATCAACAGCAATCTCTCCCTGCATCATATGTACCAGTTCTTTTGTGATAGCAAGCCCCAGTCCACTTCCGATAATGCCCGTATGGTTCTTCTCGTCCACTCGGCTGAAGGAATCATAGATATGCTCCAGATCTTCCTTTCGAATGCCGATACCCGTATCTGCCACCTTTACCTGAAGCATTACTACATCATTCTCGCCAGGCTCAGCAGATACAGACAGGGTCACGGATCCTTCTTCCGTATATTTCACAGCATTGTCCAGAATATTCAAATATATCTGCTGTAGACGCCTGACATCACCAAACAGTTCTGTGGGAATATTCCGGTCAATGTCCAAAAATAGATCCAGATTTTTATTCTTCATCCGAACCCGGATCATGTCCACCAGTTCTCCCAACAATTCCTTAGTGTGATAAGGTGCAGGAACCAGATGCATCTTCTGTATTTCTATCTGAGACAGATCCAGAATGTCATTGATCTGATTCAGAAGAAGCTTACTTGCCTGTTCAATATTTTTTGCATACTCCAGAGTGGCTTCTGAAACGTTTTCACGCATGATCATCTCATTAAGGCCGATAATAGCGGTAATCGGAGTTCTGAGTTCATGGCTCATATTGGCAAAGAAAACATTTTTGGCATTGCTGCTTTTCTCTAACGCTTCCTTCTGCTGCAGGTTCAGCTTATGCTCCTTCTCAAACACTTTTGACTGAAGCTTCAAAATGCTGCCCACCAGAAAACCAACGGCAATAACTGAAAAATAGGAATCCAGATAGGCCAGCCGTTCAGAAGCCATGGGTACGATGGCTTCCGGATTTGCCAATGCATAAAGATAGGTTCCCCCGTACACCAACACACACAGGATGCAAAAGAAAAGCTGTCGTTTTCCCGAGAACATAATGAAAATATAGCCGAAGCCTAAGGCAAGCCACACATCTGCACCACTGTTTAAAGCTGCACTCTGTATAAACATAACAGGGAATATAAATGCAATGATGATAATGCCCAGAACAAATGCAGCAACATCATACCGACTGTAACGGAAGGTAGCAAATAAACTGATTGCCATAGCTATCAGAAGCAGAAAAAGCATGGAAACGATCACAGCACTGATATCATTGACAAAAAGGATTTCCAGAATTGCCACAATGGCAGTCACGCCACCGGCAAGAATAACAGCCCGAAACATTCTCTCCTTGAATTCGCAATTCCTTCCGGATAACTCATCTAATATCTTTCTCCACACCTGTTATCCCTCCTTTGCTTTTTCAAGTTTCTCTTTTATTTCTGCCAGTAGTTCTACTGCGGAAAAATAGGATGCACTGTCGGCTTTCTTCTGCACCGGGCCAAGCAGGGTATGTAAAGCCACCTGACAATACCGACAGGAATTCAGTTCCTGCAAAAGTCTATGGAAAGTATCTTCCTCCAGACCATACATAGCCTGTTCCAGTTGCTCCAGTTTCTCCCGGAATTGAGATTCCTCCAAATCCATCAGTTCCTCTTCATTCGTCAGACCATCCGTACTATCTGATGCTTCAGGGCAAAGCTGTTCTTCACACCGAAGCCCCTCCAGCAGTTTTTCATATTCTTCCAACATCTTATCATGATGCTTCAGGATATAGGATATCCGCCCCTCTCGTCCGGCAAACTCCAGTTCCTTGGCAAGTTCCGAAACCGTATTGGCACCTATGCTGCGCATGGCTCCCTTGATTCCGTGAACTGCAATGATATAGTTGGTCCAGTCCTGCTCTTGAAACAGGCGGTCTGCATTGCCGGAAGCGTCCTCGGTTTTTGAGCAGAAATTCTGCAGTATTTTTATGTAGTACTCTTCCCCGTTGCAATACATCAATCCGCTCTGCACATCCAGACCCAATCTTTCCAGACGTTTCAGCAGACCTGTATCCGCAGGAACCTGCTCCGGCTTTGTCTGGGTTCCTGTTCTGTCCTGATACAGGATTTTTTCCTGTGGTATCATTCTCTTTAACAGACGTTCCAACACGGAAATTTCCACAGGTTTTTCCAGGAAATCCTGAAATCCTTCTGCCAGGAACATATCCCTTGCTCCGGGAACCGCATTAGCTGTTAAGGCAACCACCGGCACTCTGCGATAATAATTTCCCACAAGATGTCTGATGCGGTGCAAGGTCTCCACACCATCCATTTCCGGCATCATATGATCCATAAAAATGAAATCGTAATTCTCTGAAGTGATTTTTGTCAGAGCCTCTGCTCCGCTCAGTGCCGTGGTAACCTGTATCTGATAATTGGCTAACAGTGCTTCCATCACCATAATATTCATACGGTTATCATCTACCACCAACACGCGAACGTCCCTGGTGGTAAATTTCTCGTTATAGAGCAGTCTTCCTTCTCCGAAGGATTCATACATTCCGTTCAATACGGATGCAATGGAAAGGATATACAAGGGTTTGTATATCTTCATAATTCTCGGGTTGGTTACCCGGCCTGAAGTAGCTCTGTCAAGAACCACCACCAGATTAGTCCTTTCAGTCAACGAATCAAAATATTGCTGATCTGCCAGATATTCTGTATCACTGATGAACACATGAGAAAGCTGTTCCCTGTTTTCCCTTCTCTGCAATTCGGCCAGATTACGACAAATGTGGCACTTTCCTTTCAACTGTTCTACCATCCGCAGGATACAGTGCTCATATTCATCACGAACCATCTCATCCACGAATTTTTCCATATCAATATAAACAGCGATATTGAAATTTTCTCTGTTGCGGAGAGCTGCAATAGGACGCTCGTCCAAAACTTTAAGGGGCACGGTAAATCTGATAGAAGTGCCTTTCCCCAAACGGCTCTTTACGGTGATAGCACCACCCATCTTCTGGACCAGTGCTTTTGATATGGCAAGACCCAGCCCCAGTCCTTCCGCATGCCGGTTTCTTCCGTTATCGGCCTGATTAAATCCGGTAAACAATTGTTCCTGTATCTTCTCATTCATGCCGATTCCGGTATCCTTGACTGATACCATTAGATTGATGCCATAGCTTTCTTTTCGACAGCCCACAGTCAGACAAACACAGCCTTCCTCAGTAAATTTAATGGCATTGTCGATCAGATTCATAATCACACGACGAAGTTTTTTCTCATCTCCGTACAGGGTACACGGAATATCTGCATCACAATCCACAATTAACTCAATGGGTTTGTTGCCCCGTCTGGCGGAAGTCATATTTATGACATCATTGATCGTGGAAGTAATGCTGTAGGCCTCTTCCTCCAATTCCATCTTCCCGGAGAGGAGCTCTGAAAAATCCAGAATATCACTGACTACCGTCATCAGCATACGGCCGGATATCTGAATACTTTGAATGTCCTCCTGCACCGAGTCAGGCAATTCCTTTTGCAGCAGCATCTCACTCATACCACAGATGGTATTCAATGGTGTTCTGATCTCATGACTAACATTTGCCAGGAAATCATCCTTGCTCTGCTCCACCCGTTCCAGTTCATCGATGACACCCAAAAGCTGTTCACTGCCAGCTTTGTTCATCTTGGTAGAGGTATACATAACCCGCACCATCAACCCTGTATTCAAAAGTAAGGCCACAATACTGAAAACGGTATCTGAATCAAAGTCGTCAAAACTTTTTATGAAAAACGCATGCATGACAAATACGATCATGATGCCTGCCGTAGGAATGTAGATCAATTCCGGAATACCGTAGAGACTGACCAACACTACGAATACCATTAGGACAGGCAGGGACCTGTTAAAATCCTTCAAGGTGGCAGCATGCATAATCAGAATCAGCTGCATCACCAATACATAGAATGCGGATCGATAAGCATAGCTTCTGAATTTACCGATATATACGATCCACGTAAGAAGCATACCGGCAGTCATCAGAACACCGGTCCATTTGCCGGTATTTCTCCATCCGGACAGAATCACCAAAGTAACTGCATATAGACTATAGATAAATACCGAATAAAGCTCTATTTTCTTCTGATTTTCATCTGAATAAGTACAGTTCACCTCGAATTGCCCCCTTTATGACGCCGGTATGCTTGCTACTCATTAATATTTTCCAAAATTACCCTTTAATGAGATAATCTGTTCATTTCTGTCCGCAGAATTATCATACGCATGCTGTTCCACAGCTGCTACGCTTGTACCTGCACCGTAATTGTCTCCATCCAATTGATATACGGATACCATTTCCCGCACTCTGCCTGCCTGGCTTGCCAGTTCCTGGCTGGCAGCGGCACACTCTTCACTGGTTGCGGAATTTGTCTGAACCACCTGAGAAACCTGCTCAATGGCCTGATCAATCTGTGCAATTGCTGTTGCCTGATAATTGGAAGCCTCAGCAATCTCCATGATCATCTTTTCACTCTGCTGAACCACCTTTGTAATTTCGCCCAGTGCCTGTTCTGTTTCGTAAGCTATCCTGGAACCTTTTTCCACTTTGCGGATAGAGTCTTCAATCATCTCTGCTGTCTCTGTAGCTGCAGAAGAACTCTTGGCTGCAAGATTTCTGACTTCCTCTGCCACAACTGCAAAACCTTTACCTGCTTCACCTGCTCTTGCAGCTTCTACAGCTGCATTGAGTGCCAGAATATTGGTCTGGAAGGCAATATCATCAATGACTTTAATAATCTTGGAAATGCTTTCGGAAGACTGGTTGATGTCCTGCATGGCAACTACCATTTCCTTCATTTCCTCGTTACCCTTCTTCACGTCCTCAATCGCTCCTGTCACCAATGCAGCAGCAGCATTGGCCTGGGAAGCATTCTGTTTCGTCTTTTCAGCCACATCGGTAATGGATGCGGTAATCTGTTCAATAGCACTTGCCTGCTCTGTGGATCCCTGAGCCAGAGCTTCACTGGCAATAGCAACTTGCGAAGAACTGGTAGTCACCTGATAAGCTGCATCCTTAATCTGCCCCATGGAATGACGGTTCTGCATCACCATTTTCTGCAGTGCCAACCCTATCACATCTTCCTCTGACCTGGGGGTTACTTCAACAGCAAGGTTGCCTTCTGCCACCTGCGCAGCAATCTTTGCCTGATAGCGGGTTTCTTCTATCATTTCACGGAAGCTGTCAATCAATGCGCCGATTTCATCATCATGAATCTTTTCCAGTTCCACATCCACTTTTCCCTTTTTCATCTCTTCCGTAGCATTCATTAACTGTTTTAAAGAAATTCTGATACTGCGTATCAGGTATACGGAGATAACGCTGGAAGCCACAATTGCCATCAGGAAGAGAAACAGGGTGAACCAACCATAGGAACTCAAAAACTTTTCCGGATTATCTACCCCCACTATCTTTTTGGCATTCAAATAGCCAATCGCTTGGCTTAAGATAACGTATATGTCCATAATCAAAAAACCGAGATATAGCTTTGTTACAATTTTAAAGTTTTTCATCTTTATTACTCTCCCTCTTCTGTTGTATTTTCTGTCATCTGTTCTAAAACAGACCAGTCATCATCTTTAATCAGTTTCTCCGGATCCAGCAAAAGCTTCACGCTTTCTCCCACCTTACCAATACCATACACATATCTGTTCTGGGCTTTATCCATGTTACCAAGGGATGGAGAATCCAAAATATTGTCTTCCGTGATCTCCACCACTTCCGCTATTTTTTCAACAATCAGACCTACCACCATATCTTTTACGGTAATGACAATAATACAGGTTCTGTCATTGTACGGAAGCTCCGGTTGCTTAAATCGCACTCTCACATCAATAACCGGAATGATTTTTCCTCTCAGGTTGATCAAGCCCTTTATGTAATCCTCACTTTCAGGCATTTCTGTGATTTCCTGGTATACTATGATTTCATTCACGTACTCTATTTTTATGGCAAAATACTCATTTCCCGACTTAAAAGTCACATACTTGTTGTGTTGTGTAACAAGATCACTCATTTCTCTCAGGCTCCTTTCTGTCTCTCTATTCCACCAGTCCTGCGGGATCCAGGATCAATGCAATACTGCCGTCTCCCAGCTGGGTGCATCCGGTTAATCCCTTTACCTTCTTAATATAGTCCGGAATTGGCTTAACCACGATCTCCTGATTGCCGATCAGTCTGTCCACAAACAGACAAATGGTCTTCTTCTCAGCCTCCACCATTACCAGCATTCCATCGTCCAGATTTGCCTCATAATCATGAAGCTTGTACCATTCTCCGATGCGAAGAACCGGGTACCCTTCTCCACGGATCATGACAAATTCCCGTCCGTTAGGCTGTTGGATCAGCCTGTTCTTCTGGATGTTGATAAATTCTTTTACCGCACCGGTTTCCAAAACGAAGCGGGACTTTCCGACTCCCATGATAATACCGTCTATGATGGCTAACGTAAGCGGAATCTTTAAGATCATCAAGCTGCCTTGTCCGGGGGTGCTTTCGATTTCCAGACTACCGCCGATAGACTGCAGATTGGAAACCACCACATCCATCCCAACACCTCTTCCGGAGTACTCGGTCACTTCCTCGTTTGTGGAAAAGCCCGGCAGGGTAATAAACTGATAAACTTCCTTATCGGTATATTCACTGTCTTCTTTCGTTCTGTCCAAAAGCCCCTGTTTTCTTGCTTTTGCCAAAATTTTCTCTCGATCCAGTCCTTTACCGTTATCCTGTACGCCGATCCAAACCTTGCCGGATTCGGTCTTGGCCCAAAGGGTTACCTTCCCCTTCTCTGTCTTTCCCTGTGCCAGACGTTCTTCCGCAGTTTCAATGCCGTGATCCACTGCATTTCTTACCAGATGCATTAACGGATCAGAAATATGCTCGATAATATTCTTATCCACTTCCGTATTTTCACCGGACATCTCAAATTCGATATCCTTTTCCAGTTTTCTGGATACATCGAATACAATTCGGTTCATTTTCTGGAAAGTGTTCACCAGAGGCATCATTCTCATACTCATGATGACGTTCTGCAGATCTGTAGAGATCTTGGTCATCTGGGCAGCCGCCTTATTAAAGTTATCCAGCTTTAATCCGGGCACCTTCAGGTCTGCATTTTGCAGTACCACCGATTCGGAAATAACCAGCTCCCCGATCAGGTCCATCAGCTGATCCATCTTCTGCACATCTACACTGATAAAAGCGGTTTTCTCCTGCTTCTTGGATTTGTCTCTGGCCAGTTTCTTTCCTTTTCCGGGTTCCTTGGATTCGATGACGAAATCACCCGGAGCGATGGTTTTCTTCTCCGCGTTTTCTTTTACTTTTGCCGCCTCAGCCGCTTTTTCCTTTGCTTCCGCCTGTGCCTCGATCTCCTCCACGCTGGACTCCAGATCAATTCTGATTTCCGTACCGAAGCTGTCAAAGCCTTGCTGAAACTCTCTTCCGGTACACTCAACGATATCTACCTTTTTGATATCGTAACCTTCTTTGATGAGTTCCCGAAGCTGCTCCTCACCGCATTGTGCCTGCAGCAGGATCTTAAACCCGTTCTCCAGAATCTCATCCGCACTGGATTCATCTGAAATAATATCCTCGGGATAATGCAATAAGTCTTCAGCAATTTCCTTCAGGGAATAGATCACTTTATAGGCATGTACGTTGGCCATGGAAACGTCCGGTGCAAAGGTCAGGTAGATTTTATAAAAATGACTTGCACTTGTGGCCATAGGCGCTATGTAGAACTGCTGCGGTTCCACATATACGTTTTCCTTAATATCCTTTTCCTTCTCTCCCTCTCCGTTTTTGATGGAGGTAAGGAATGCATCAATCTCATCCACCAGTTCGGCCGAACTTCCGTCGGCAGCATCACCGTTCTCGATCTTATCCATCTCTTCATTGATAAAGTCGGACACTTTGAGAACATACTCCACCAATTCCATATGGGGAACATTTTGTGGCTTGGACTCTCTCAGATAGTAGAATACATCCTCCAGTTTGTGAGACAGCTTCGTAATATCATCAAACATCATGACACCTGAGGAACCCTTGATGGTATGCATCGTTCGGAAGATTTCATTGATGCCATCTTCATCAAAGCAATCTTCGTCCTTCTGCTCCAGCACGATTTCCTGAAGCCTTTCCAGCAGCTGTCTGTTTTCAAACAGGTAGATGTCTAACATTCCCTGTGTATTAAACTCCTCTGCCATTGATACTCCTTTCTATCTAAATCAAACCGAATTTTTTTAAAACCTGTTCAAACTTATCCTGGTCAATTGGTTTTCCGGAATACACCGTACATCCCAATTCAAATGCCATTTTTACATTTTTCTCTTCGTTCAAAGCAGTAGTCATAATAACCTTTGCAGCCTTTTCGCTTGGAATATTTCTTTCCTTCTCCAGATTACGTATGCCAACCAGGGCCTGATAACCGTCCATTACCGGCATCATAATGTCCAGACACACCAGATCGTAGGGTTCCTCCTCTTCCAGTGCCATCATAAAAGCATCCACTGCTTCCATGCCATCTACTGCCACATCACAGTCCCCGTACTTACCTAAAAAGTTAGTCATAAACTTTCTGGTAACAAAATCATCTTCAGCCAACAGTATTCTCATCTTATCTCTCCTTTCCCTTTTTACATTTTACTCAATATCGAATAGGTTTTCTTCGCAATATCAGGCAGCTTCTCCTGAAATTCCACCGCACCTAAATCATACGCAACCTTTGGCATGCCATAGACTACACAGGTAGATTCATCCTGGCCAATGGTCCTTGCCCCTGCCTTTCGCATGGCCAGAAGTCCTTTGGCTCCGTCTCCACCCATTCCGGTCAGAATAATGCCGATGGCCTTATCCCCGGCAGCCTCTGCTACAGAGTGGAACAACACATCCACAGAGGGACAATGTCCGTTCACCTTTTCGCTTTTTCTTAATAGCACCTGATAGATACCATTCCGGTTTACCATCTGCATGTGACAATCCCCACCGGGTGCGATCAACACCTGGCCCGGAACCACCGGATCACCGGATTTAGCTTCCTTTACCCGAACCCTGCAGCGTTCATTCAACCGTTTCGCATACATTTCCGTAAATCCCGGTGGCATATGCTGTACAATAACCACCCCGGGAATGTCCGGACCAAACTGCTCTATGACGGTTTGTATTGCTTCCGTTCCTCCTGTGGAAGCTCCGATTGCCACCACCAGATTCTGACCTGCATTATGAAGTTCCTGGGAAACCGTCTGTACGGGGAGCTTTTTCCTGCTTCCCACCTTAGCAATGGAAGCCACTTTAATTTTTACCAGTATTTCATTCTTCATAAAGGCTTCCAGCTGTGCCCTGGTTGCCCCGGAAGGCTTCGCCACAAATTCCACTGCACCCGCATTTAAGGCATCAAACACCTTGTCGGACAGGGAACTGATCACCACCGCCGGTAAAGGATACTGAGGCATCAGTTTTCGCAGGAATTCAATGCCGCTCATTTGCGGCAGTTCAATGTCAAGTGTCATTACATCCGGCTGGTATTTTATGATTGCATCTCTTGCTTCAAAGGGATCCCTTGCAGTTGCGACCACCTGAATGGCCGGATCTTCGTTCAGTTTTTGGATCAGAAGTTCTCGAAACAGCAGCGAGTCCTCCACCACCAAGACCTTTATTTGCCGCATTTCTATCTCTTCTCCTCCTGTTTTCGGAAAATGGATGGCTGAACCAGTTCAAATGGAACTATGGTTCTGTCAATTGTTTCCGTTTGTCCGATAAATAAGTATCCGCCGGGTTCCATGCAGTCATACACCTTCTGTAATAATGCATTTTTTGTTTCCTTATCAAAATAGATCATAACGTTTCTCAAAAACACGATATGCATTTTTCGTCGAAACGGAAAGGGTTCCATCAGATTAAACTGGCGGAACAATACTTCATTCTTAATATCCGGCGAAACCTCGTAACATTCTCCATGAGGCACAGGACGCATAAAGCGGTGCTTCCATGTATCCGGTAATTCAGCAATCTGTTCTGCTGTATATTTGCCTTCCATAGCCTGACGCAAAGCTGCCGTTGATACATCGGTTGCCAACACCTTGGTGTCCCACAACGGATGTTCGTATCCAAAATAATCCTTTAACAGCATGGCCAACATATACGGTTCCTGACCTGTAGAAGCAGCACCACACCAGATGCAGAGATCCTTTGACATCTCCTCTTTTTGCTTCAGTGCCGGGAGAACCACCTGTCTCAGATAATCAAAATGTTCAAACTCTCTGCCGAAAAAGGTGTGATTTGTGGTAAGCAGATCCACCAATTCTCTTTCCAAAGAACCGGATGTATCCATTTCCACCGCATTCATATAGTCGTGATAATTTCGAAAGCCTCTGTTACGAAGCGTATTTTCCAGCCTTCCCTGCATGATTTCCTTTTTGCGGCTCATATCAATGCCGTATCTGCTCTTAACAAACCTGCTGATACGCAAAAACTCTTCTTCCGTCATAGTTTCCCTCCGGCAACACTAATGGAGCTGTCTTACAATCTTTTTCAGAATGCTTAATATTTCAGGATTATATTTATTCTGTTCTTGTTCCATGATTTGAATGGCTTCCTCCATACCAAAGGGACCTCGATACCTTCGATCCTCTGTCAGGGCACAAAAAGCACTGGTGACCGACACGATCTGAGCCGCAAGGGGTATCTCACTTTCCTTTCGTCCCTCCGGATATCCGCTTCCATCCCAATTCTCATGATGAAAGTGGGTGATCTCGATAGCCATCTGAAGCATTCTGTTATCCATGCCGGCAGCAACAATATCGCTGATGATATGGGCTCCGATGGTGGTATGGGTCTGCATGGTTTTCTTTTCCTCTTCCGTAAGTGTCCCCTGCTTCTGCAAAATATCCGTGGGTATGGCAAGATTACCCAAATCGCAAAGTGGCGCGGCAAGTTCAATGGTATCAACATAACTGTCGGAAATCAGATGATCGTACTTGGTTGACAATTGCATTGCTTCTGCCAGAAGGCGACTGTTATAGCTGAGACGATTCATGTTGTCTTCATCATAACAGGCATTCTCCCTTGCCACTCTGAGAAGTGCGTACAATACATTTTTACGCTCTGTATCCATCTTTTGCAGCTGCTCACCGATAGATACCTGCAGTTGCCTGTTCATTTCAGCCATACGCCTATTGGCTTCGCTTAATTTCAGATGCAGTCCCACTCTTGCCTTTACGATCTCGGAAATAAATGGCTTAACAATATAATCTTCTCCCCCCAGGGAAAAACCTCTTACGATATCGTTGGGGTCATCCAGAGCAGAAATGAAAACAATGGGAATATCCCTTGTATCCGGATCCTCCTTAAGCTTCTCGCAGGCTTCATATCCATCCATTTCCGGCATAGCGATATCCAGAATGATAAGCTGGGGTTTCATGCGCTGTGCCAGCTTCACTGCCTGCATACCGTTTTCCGCAAGCACCGCCTGATTTCCCATTTCCGAAATGATGTTTTTTAACATAAATCTGTTTGCCTCTACGTCATCGGCAATCAGAACTATGGGAACCGTTTTGCCAATCTTCTGTTCCATATTACTCCTACTCCCTTCCGGAATTTATGAGCAGTTGCTGCAGGGAATCAAATGCCTCCATTGTTTTCCCTCGATCCCCCTTTTGTACAGACATCTTTAATCTAAGTGCGGCACTTTTCACTTCTCTTGGAGCTTCTGCCAGCAGTGTCTTTAATGCTTCGGCAAACATTTCCGCTTTTTCCCAGTTATCCATCTCTACGCTGAGCACCAGCTTGGACATCTTCTTCCGTACCTCTTCTCTGTTCTCAGTCGTATCATATATCCAAACCTTCTGATTGTTCTGTTCTTCTGACATATTCTGCAGCTTTGCGAACAGACTTCCGGTATCCATAGAATAAGCGGGCTGGTATACTCTTTCCTCGCCAACTTCCTCCATAGGAACCTCTAACCAGATATGAAAAGAAAAATTGCTTCCCTTTCCTTCTGTGCTTTCCACATGGATACTGCCTCCCATCAATTCCGACAGCTGCTTGCAAATATTGAGACCAAGTCCGGTTCCACCAAACCGTCTGGAAATAGACGCATCCGCCTGTACAAAGCTCTGAAACAGCTTGTCCTGCTTGTCCTTTGCTATACCGCATCCGGTATCCATTACCATAAAAAACAGTTCAATTCTGTTATCGATCTGTGTGGTCTTAAGTGCTTCCAAATGAATACTTCCCACTGCCGTAAATTTGTACGCATTGGACAACAGATTATTTAAAATCTGTTCAATTCTCAGTTTATCGCCAATCACAGTTTTCGGAATGTTGGGAGATACGGAAACCGAAAACTCCAGACCCTTTTCTGTCATCCTGCTACTATGATTGTCCTTCACATAATCTATCATTTCCCGGAAATCAAATTCTCTTGGTTCCAGGGTGAATTTGCCCGCCTCCAACTTAGAAAAATCCAGAATACTGTTAATCAGTTCATTCATGTCACGGCAGCCATGCTCGATCAGGTCCAAACGTTTTCTCTTCTCTTGATCGGTTTCCATTGCAAGGAGTTCTCTTGCGTTGCCGGAAATGCCGTTTACAGGCGTACGAAGTTCATGGGTAACATTGGCCACAAATTCCGATTTCACCTTCAAAGCCTCCTCTGCTTCCTGTCCGGCCTGACTGGCCTTCTTCTCCAGGAAGCTCTCGTTGGAGAAATTATATGCAATAAACACGTACTGTCTTTTTTCACCCGGTTCTTCATAGAGATACAATCTTCCCTTGGCGGGAAAGCAGGTTCTGTTTTTACGGTATGCCATCATATCTTTCATATGATTGCCGGACCGCAGTTTGAAATCCGGCAGTTTGTCTTCCACTGTAAAATCCCCGGGGAAAACCTCTTTAATGGGATGTCCGCAAAGACCTTCCTCAAACTCCAATTGTTGTTCTGCTGAGGGATTGGCATATGTAATAATCCCGTTCTCATCAAAACAAATGATGATCTCCAGGGAATGACCAATTGCAAATCGAAATAATCCATCCAGACTCATTCTGACGTTCTTACCTCCCACACTTCATGAGTTTTCCGAAAAGATCTGCTGAACGCCCGACAGTATTGCATCATTCAGCTTATAGTAAAAAACACCAATATTCGACAAACTAT
>CALZKI010000017.1 GCA_945787995.1 uncultured Lachnospiraceae bacterium
ACAAAAACCTCCACATGGTGGAGGTTTATAGCATAACAAGCCTGCAAAGCAGCCTTTCATCCCCGTCCTTTATCTGTGCAGCGTTTTCTCTGACCGAGACAATTCCACACAAATAAAACGACACTTCCCAAAGGAGCTTCGCTAATCAGCCAACCAAATCCACGTGGTCTTTCGGCAACACCATTACAGGCAGGTCTTCTGACTTAAGGATCATCGCTTTATCCTGTCTTCCCATGATTTCTCACAGTGACATACATCGGATAAAACTCCTCTATTACAGCGACGGGTTCGTGCAGGACTTACACCTGCTTCCCTTTTCACCGGACCAAAGCATCAAACTTCTCCGACACCTGTAACTCTTTCTTCAATTTGCACGATTTCGAGTTTAGCACACTTATGGTTAAAATGCAAACTCTATGCTTTCTTAAATAATGAAACAAGTCCCACAATCACTAAAATAGGGAACGCCAGATATAACAAACCACCAAACACCAGGGCGATTAGGATGATCGGCAGAATCAGGAAAGAACATACAAGCTTTGTTATTCCCCATGCCATGCGGATCGCCAGACGAAGCAGGTTACCAAACACTGCGATTGCCAAAATGAAAAAAATCAATGTCATCATAACTTTCACTCCTCCTATGTAATGCTGAACCATTCCGTATCTGTTACTTAGTTATCAAGTATTTACCATGGATTATATCATTTCCGGGCCAAGTTACAAGGTGGAAAAAATGAAACTTTCATTAAAAACAGATGAAAAAATATACTCTACCAGCGAGTTATCTCCCGATCCATCCATTTCTTCTTTCAGCAACAATTTCCACCCTCTGCATATTTTATACAAAAAAGAACGTTCCACGGGGTACTTGGCAAAGCGCTAGACCCTACGGAACAGATAAGGATTTCTCTTGCGTTTGAAAAAGAATCATACAGGAAAAGCCATACTCACAATACTTCTCGGTCTTCTGTTATTGACCGGATGTGCAAATCCTGCGGGCAAAGGCATTCTGTCCGGCCAGCCAAAAGAAAAAGTGGTGCTTAACGAAGTAGCCCATTCCATTTTTTATACTCCCATGTATGTGGCCATCGAGAACGGTTACTTCATGGAAGAAGGCATCGATCTGGAACTGGTGACCGGTTTTGGTGCCGACAAGACTATGACCGCACTTCTCTCCGGCGAGGCGGATATTGGCTTCATGGGCAGTGAAAGTTCCATCTACACTTACCTTGGGGGTGCCAACGATTATGCTGTCAACTTTGCCCAATTGACGCAGCGTGCAGGAAACTTCCTGGTAGCCCGGGAACCTATTGAAGACTTTACCTGGGATATGTTAAAAGGAAAAAATGTACTAGGTGGAAGAAAGGGCGGTATGCCGGAAATGGTATTTGAATATATCTTAAAGCTCAATGATATCTATCCAACGACAGACTTAACCATTGATCAGAGCATCGATTTCGGTTCTACAGCTGCTGCCTTTTCAGGTGGTCAGGGTGATTTCACTGTAGAATTTGAGCCTCATGCAACTTCACTGGAAGAAAAAGGTGACGGTTATGTGGTGGCTTCCTTAGGTGTGGATTCGGGTTACGTACCGTATACTGCTTTCTGCGCAAAAATGAGCTATATGAATGAGCACCCGGAACTGATGAAGCACTTTGTCAATGCTTTGCAGAAAGGCATGGACTATACTCTTTCCCACAGCAGCGATGAACTGGCTGTTATCATTGCTCCCCAATTCAAGGAAACCGATGTAAACACCATCGCAACCATCATTGAGCGTTATAAATCACAGGATTCCTGGAAAGCCGATCTGGTTTTCGAAGAAGATGCTTTCACATTGTTGCAGAACATTCTGGAAGAGGCGGGAGAATTGGAAAGACGTGTACCATACGAAGATCTGGTTACTACAGTGTATGTGAAATAACAGCCCGGCATAATTGACAGCCGGATGAGCTTGAAGTTTTACCTCAATCAGCGATTGTACTCCCACTGAAAATCCCCCGCTTGCTTGATTTGAGCAAGTCGGGGGAAATGTCTGTAAATATCATCTCTACTCACGATGATCGATGACACGCTTGGTCTTCTTCTCGGAACGGGGTAAGGTTCCTACGGGAACCACCGTAATCTTGGGTGTGACACCGATACGTGACTTGAACAATTCCCGGATTCGTTTACCCGCTTCCTCAAAGCTTACTCTTCCTTCCGCTTCGCAGGTAACCAGAATCACGTCTTTGTTGTTGTCATCATCATGTGCAATGTTGATGTTGTATTCACTGGATACACCGTCTACCATAGCCAGAATCTCTTCTACCTGACTTGGGAACATGTTTACGCCGTGTACCTTAAACATGTCGTCGCTTCGTCCCTTGATGATATCAATTCTGGGATATTTCTTACATTTCTCGCAGTTACAGGGTTCCGGAACAATACGGGAAATGTCGTGGGTTCTGAAACGGATCAAAGGTGCACCTTCTTTTACCAGAGTGGTAATTACGATTTCTCCCTCTTCTCCATCCTCTACCGGTTCTCCGGTCTTAGGATCCAGAATCTCAATATAAAGGAAATCATCCCAGTAATGCATTGCAGTCTCGCCGGGACAGTTGATACCGATACCGGGGCCGTAGATTTCTGTTAATCCATAAATATCGAACAGCTCGATTCCCAGACCTTCCCTGATATTCTTACGCATCTTGTCGCTCCAGCGTTCTGAACCGATAACACCCTTTTTCAGGAAAATCTTATCCTTGATGCCCCGTCTGTTGATTTCTTCCGACAACAGCAATGCGTAAGATGAGGTGGCTGTGATAACTGTAGATTTCAGATCCATCATCATCTGCAGCTGTTTTTCTGTGTTGCCGGGACCCATGGGAATTGCCATGGCACCCAGTTTTTCACATCCCAGCTGGAACCCGATACCTGCTGTCCACAAACCGTATCCGGGTGTGATCTGAATTCTGTCTTTGTTGGTAATACCGGCCGTTTCATAACATCTTGCAAACATAGTTGACCAGTCATCCACATCCTTCTGTGTATAGGGGATAATAACCGGTTTGCCGGTGGTACCGGAAGAGGAATGGATGCGTACCACTTCTTCATCAGGTACTGCCTGAATGCCCAAAGGATATGCATTGCGCAGGTCATCCTTACTGGAAAAAGGCAGCTTCAGGAAATCTTCTTCCGAAGCCACCCCTGTGATCCCCAATTCCTTATATTTTCTACCGTAATAGTTGTCAGATGCGATCAGACGCTTAATCTGTGCGTCCACCTGAGCCAACTGTCTCTCGTTAATCCTCATTTTTTTATCACCTCATATGTATGTTTTACGCCTTTGCAGAATTGTATTTCCGGATTCAAAACCTAAATGCCCGACTACAGACATGCCGCCTGCAAACCGACCTGAAAGGCTTCTTTATTGGTTTCCACAAACTTGGCAGGCACCCTCTTCTCAATCTCTGCAAGAACCAGCTCTTTAGACAGACCCAGCTCACCGGAGCCGGTTGCTACGCCCAGCAAGATCACATTGAAATACTTGGAACTGCCGAACCTCTCACAAAGTTCATCTGCATTTACTGCAATTGTTTTACACTGCTTTTTCAGGTAAGCGATCATCTCGGTTCCGTCATAGCCGGTTTCCTGTAAGGATTCTGTTGTGGGTTTTACAGGAACTGAATTCACGATAACAAGACCGTTTTCCTTCAGATAAGGAAGGTTACGAACCGCCTCAGAGGGCTCAAAGGCCAGAAGCAAATCGCATTTCCCCTTGGGAATCAGTGGGGAGGATGCTTCCCCGATTCGTACATGACTTGTTACAGAGCCACCGCGCTGTGCCATGCCGATGGTTTCTGCGGAATGCACATTATTTCCGGCTTCCATGGCAGCCGCTGCTATAATTTTGGAGGCCAGCACGGTACCCTGACCGCCTACGCCACAAATTAAAATGTCCTTCTTCATATCTATCCTCACTCATTTCACGATTTCCATGTCCCTTGTGGGAATTTTGTCCCTGCGTCTAAGACCTGTATGTCTGTTTCAGACACGCTCTCGCTTAATGTTCCGCCGTAACGGTACATAAGGCTGCACAATACGCAGCCTAAGTACCGACGGCTCACAATAGTCTTCAACAGACATACAAGGTCTTGGCGGGAACAAAATTCCCACAAGGCAAACTTCTACACCTGAATGGCGGAAACAGGGCAAACCTGTGCACACAGATTGCAGCCGGTACAAAGGTTCTGATCAATGGTTACCTTGCCGTCTGTCTTCACAATGGCAGGACATCCAATCTCCCGAATGCACTTGCCACACTGAATACACTTCTCTGAAATCACTGCCTTCTTATCGCTTTTTACAATGGCAATGCAGGGAGATTTGAAAATGATGGCTTTCACGCCCTTCTCACCGGTAGCCTCTTTCACCACCGCAACTGCTTCCTCCAGATCCAGTGGATTCACAGTTTTCACATACTTCACACCGATACCCCGGAGTACATTTTCTATGGAAACCTTCTCCACAATATCTCCCATCATGTTGCGGCCGGTTCCCGGATGAGGCTGATGACCTGTCATGGCAGTTGTAGAGTTATCCAAAATGCAGATCACCACATTGGCTTCATTATATACAGCATTGACCACACCGGTCATACCAGATGCAAAAAAGGTGGAATCGCCGATAAAGGCAAAGGCTGCTCCTTCCATCTCTTCGTCCACCCAATGGAAGCCCTGGGCCATGGTCACGCCGGCCCCCATGCAAAGACAGGTATCACACATATCTAACGGCATGGCATTTCCTAAGGTGTAGCACCCGATATCACCGCAGAAATAACTCTTCTTGCCCTTCATGGCCTGCTTCACCGCATAGAAGGAGGCTCTGTGAGGACAGCCTGCACAAAGGACAGGTGGTCTCACCGGAAGGTTCGGTGCATCCGAAAGTCCTCTTGGTGCAGGAATCGTCAGCTGCAAGAAGTCAGCCAGAACAGCAGATACGGTCTCATAGGAATTTTCACCTGCAGCCGCCACATGGCCTGTCAGTTTTCCATACACCTCAACCGGCAGATGCTTACGTCCTGCCAGCTTCAGTAAATTCTCTTCGATATAGGGGCTCAGTTCCTCCAGAACCAAAACCTCTTTCACGCCTTCCAGTTCCTTCTCCGCGAACTGCTCCGGGAAAGGATAGGGTGTGGCGATTTTCACTAATTTCACCTGTGGATACTCCTGCAGGAATTCTTTTGCATAGGCATAGCTGACGCCTCCTGCAAAAACTGCTTTTTCAACGGACACACTGCTGTCTTTGTTCCACACGGTATTCAGCCCGGATGCAGAGAAATCTGCACCGATTTCAGGATTTCGCTTTTCCATCATGGCATGATTGGCAAAAGCCAGTCTTGGAAAGATCACCCATTTCTTAGAATCCTTTACAAAACCTTCATATGCATGAGGCTGATATGCTTCCTGCATGGGGATGTTGGCATAAGCATGACAGATCCTGGTGGTGGGACGGAACAATACCGGAGTGTGATATTTTTCAGAATATGCAAAAGCCTCCTGGATCATCTCATACGCTTCTTCCGGAGAGGTAGGATCAAATACGGGGATTCTTGCAAATTCAGCAAATCTTCTGGTGTCCTGCTCTGTCTGGGAAGAAATGGGCCCCGGATCATCGGCTGACACGATCACCATACCACCTTTTACGCCCACATAAGCCAGCGACATCAATGGATCGGAAGCCACATTCAAACCAACCTGTTTCATGGTAACCATGGTTCTGGCACCGGCATAGGCGGCACTGGCAGCCACCTCCATAGCAGCTTTCTCATTCACAGACCATTCCAAATGCAATCCTTCATGGGGATATTTACTGATTGTCTCTATAATTTCCGAGGAAGGCGTTCCGGGATACCCTGCCACCAGATTCACACCGGCCTTTAAGGCTCCCAGAGCAATCGCTCCATTCCCCATCACATACTCATTTTTCATCCTAATGTACTCTCTTTCCGTTATATCAAGGTTTATTTTTCACAATATTCTCTGTTACCACAGGCCCAGAAAATGCTGTAATACCAGGCTCACTGCGGTAATACCTACCCAACAGCAGCCACCCATGATAATGGGCTTTCCACCTGTTTTCACCAGCTTTACAATATCCGTATTCAGACCGATGGCAGCCATGGCAAGAACGATCATGAATTTGCTCAGTTCCTTCATGGGCTTAAACACACTTGCCGGGGCGCCCAAACTGATTGCCACCGTAGTGATGACCGAAGCCCCAATAAAGTACAGAATAAAGAATGGGAAAATCTGTTTCATAGATACCCTGGTACCTTCACCGGATTCCTTCTTTGTTCTGATAAATGCAAGTACCAGGGTAATCGGAATGATTGCCAGGGTTCTTGTCAGTTTTACGGTAACTGCTTTGTCCAAAGTAGCGGAACCAAGTCCCCACATGGCATCCCAGGTGGAAGCAGCTGCTGTAACGGAACTGGTGTCATTGACTGCAGTTCCGGCGAAAATACCAAATGCCACGCCGGAAGTGGTATCCATTCCGATCAGCTGTCCGAAGTAAGGAAAAATCAGAGCAGCCAATACGTTAAAGAAGAAAATAACTGAAATGGCCTGTGCCACTTCTTCATCATCCGCATCAATAACCGGTGCTGTTGCAGCGATAGCAGAACCACCACAGATGGAAGATCCTACCCCCACCAGTGTAGATATCTTGGAGGGAATATGCATCACCTTGCTCAGTACATAGGAGATCAGCAAAGCAGTTGCTATGGTACAAACAATGATCGGCAGGGACTGTGCTCCGGTTTCGATCACAACACTCAGGTTCATACCAAACCCCAGCAGAATTACTGCCCACTGCAAAATCTTTTTGGACACAAATTTAATGCCCTTCTCCATATTGCTCTTATCTTTCAGGAACAAAGTCACCATCATGCCGGCCAAAATGGCAATCACGGCACCGCCGATAATCGGAAACTGTTTTCCTAAAAACCAGGAGGGGATGGCGATGATCATACAAACTAAAATGCCCCATCCGTTCTCTTTCACAAACTTACTCATTTCCTATTTCCTCTCGATTTCTCTAATCATTTGATTATAGTTATCCTTTCATCCCCGTGTCTTGCATGGTTCCTGAACACACTTCCATGGTATTTCACTATTCCTGATATTCCCTGGTTAAATCCTTTACCCACTTGTATTTTTTGTAGTGAATCATTACCCAGGGTATCTTACCCACTTCATCCAGGCAGGTGCAGGCATAAACCACAAAGACCGGCCAATGGAACACAAACGTGCCAAGGGCAGCCAAAGGAACGGCTATGCCCCACATGGTCACCGCCAGGCTGTAGGTATCAAACACGGTGTCACCGCCTGCGGCAAAAATGCCATTGATGATTACCGTGTTTACCACACGTCCGATCATGTAGAAGGACATAATAAGCATCATTCCGATCAGATCATATCTTGCTTCTGCCGACAGCTTCACAAAACGCAGCGCCAAAGGAATCACAAGGGCCATAAGAATGCAGGAAAACACGCCCAGAATATAGGACAAAACCATAATCCTGTCACCGTACAGCTTACCGGTTTTCAAATCACCTTTGCCCAGTTCGTTACCCACTACAATACCGCCGGCTGCAGAAAGTCCGTTGCACATACAGCAGATCAGGTCACGAATCACTGCCGCAATGGAATTTGCTGCTGCCGCATCCTTTCCCATATGCCCCATGAAGGCCGAATAGGAGGTAAAGCCAATTCCCCACAGAAGACTGGCAGCCACCAGAGGAATAAAGCATTTGGTAAAATCCTTTGCCAAAAGTTTCTCGGTTTTCAGGATCCCCTGCAAACCAATTGCCACATACCCCGGCTTGTAAGCCAGGAGCAGACAGAGCCCCAGTTCAATCACCCGGGCGATCAAAGTAGCCAGTGCGGCTCCCTGTACGCCCAGCTCCGGCAGACCAAACAATCCATAAATCAGCACTGCATTCAGAATAATATTCAGCACCACTGCTGTGGAACTGATTTTGGCGGCATCTGCCGCATGATCTGTGACTTTCATCAATGCCAGGTAAGTCTGCGATACGCCGGTCAGCAAATAAGACCAGCCTGCCACCTTCAAATATCCGATACCGATCAGGATCAATTCTTCTTCATTTGTAAAAAGCAGCATCAGGTATCTGGGAAAAAAGAAACAACCGATAAAGAACAAAACGGAAGTTATGCCGCACACCTTCATCATCAGCCCAAAGATGTGGTTCAATGCTTCCTCATCCTTTTTCCCCCAGTATTGGGCTCCTAAAATAGAAGCAGCCGAAGCTGCCGAAAATAAAACCATATTCTGGACAAACTGTATCTGAGTCGCCAGTGACACCGCCGCCATGGCGTTCTGTTCCACTCTGCCCAGCATAAAGGCATCCGCTGCCGCCACCAGCGCAAGCATCAAACTCTGAAATACCAACGGCCAGGTCAGTCCGGAAAGTTTTTTTAGAAACTCTCTGTCTCCAAGTAAATTTAATCTCACAACGTATATCCTTTCAAACGCCAAGGGGAGGAGCCATTTAGATTTCTGCCAGACGATTCTTGATTGCTTCGATCACAATCTCAATCGCTTTAATTCTTGCATAATGTTTGTTGTTAGATTCGATGATATGCCAGGGAGCTACCTTGGTGGAAGTATTCTCGATCATCTCATCAATGGCCACTTCATAAGCATCCCATTTTTCTCTGTTACGCCAGTCTTCATCTGTGATCTTCCACTGTTTTTCCGGCGTATTCTGACGTTCCGTAAAGCGTTCCAGCTGTACATCCTTGTCAATCTGTAACCAGAACTTCACAATGATCGCACCCCAGTCATGGAGTTCCTGCTCGAACTCATTGATCTCATTATAGGCACGCTTCCATTGCTTCTCGGTTGCAAAGCCTTCTATCCTCTCTACCATAACCCGGCCGTACCAGGTTCTGTCAAAGATAGCGATATGACCCGTTTTGGGAATATTCTTCCAAAAACGCCACAGAAAATGTCTGGATTTTTCTTCGGACGTAGGCGCTGCCACCGGGTGCACCATGTAATCTCTTGCATCCATTCCGGATACCAGTCTCTTGATATTACCGCCCTTACCGGCAGCATCCCAGCCTTCATAACAGATTACCATAGGAATCTTTTTACGATACAATTTGTAAGTTAAGCCTAACAGTTCTTTCTGCAGCTCGTCCAATTTCTGCCAGTACTCTTCATCAGACATTTCCTGGCTCAAATCAATTTCTGAAAGTTTTGGCTGGGGAGCCATCTGGAATTGCATCTCTTCCGGCAAGGTTCCCTGCTTTTGCAGAGCATCCTTCCCTTCTGCCTGAACCTTTGCCAGAATATCTTCCATCCGTGTCACGATTTCCGAAAGCACGTCCCGAAGTGCCATCTTGCGTTTCATACCGGAAACCACCTTCCAGGGTGCGAAAGAATAACTGGTGGTTTCTAACATATTTTCAAAACATTTTTCATAGGTTTCATAATTCTTGTTCTGATGTAAGTCCGCACCGGATACACGCCATGCAGTATTCTTGGAGCTTTCCAGTTCCTTCAGTCTCTTCTTCTGCTCCTTCTTGGAAATATGCAGGAAGAATTTGAAGATCACATAGCCGTCATCCGTCAGCTGTCTTTCGAAAATTTCGATTTCCTTCTGCTTCCAGGGTTTTCCGATGGTCATCCAGTCATGATACCAGCTTCGGTCATAAACCGCGATTTCTCCTTTGGCAGGAAGGGTCAGCCAGAAACGGTTCATGGCAGGCTTTCTTGCTTCCTCTCCGGTAGGCTGTGTAATGGAATACATTCTGGCACCACGGGGATCCAGATATCTTAAGATTCTGCCGATCAAACTTCCTTTACCGGAAGTCCCCCAGCCCTCCAAAATCACCATCACGGGAATACCCGCCTTTTTGATTTCCTGCTGCAGCGCAGTCAGTCTGGCTCCCAGTGTATCGATTTCTTTTTTTAATGCTTCACTTTCATCATTTCCAAGCTGTAATGCCAGGTCAATTTTCTTTAACATATGCATATGTTTCTCCTGTCTATCCGTTTTCCTTTGCGCTTCCTTGGAAAACCTATTCTTCCGAAACCCAACTTATCTTTTCACCATTCGTATCATCTGCCGGAAAGTTTTACTCCTTACCGTTCCAGCAGTAAGTACATAACTTATTCTTATCGATTCCCACAGAGTCCAGCAGATCATCCAGTCTGTGATAACGCAGAGAAGTAAAGTTCAATTTGAAACCGATTCGTTTGATCATCTCCTGATACTCTGCAGATTCTGGATTTGCATAGGCATCCAGATTGATGTACTTGCTGTCTCCTTCCATTTCCTGAATGACACGTCTGGTAATCAATTCCATTTCTGAACTGGATCTGGAGAAATTCAAATATTTGCATCCATATAACAGGGGTGGACAGGCAGGTCTGATATGTACCTCTTTTGCACCGCTCTGATATAAGAACTCGGTGGTCTCCCGCAGCTGTGTACCGCGCACGATAGAGTCATCGATCAGAAGCAGGCTCTTATCCTGAATCAGATCATGAACAGGGATCAATTTCATCTTGGCGATCAGATTTCTCTGACTCTGAATGGTAGGCATGAAGGATCTGGGCCAGGTAGGCGTATATTTGATGAACGGCCTTGTAAACGGAATGCCTGAAGCATTGGAATACCCCACCGCATGAGCAATACCGGAATCCGGTACACCGGCTACCGTGTCAGGACTCACGTCTGTATCCCGCTTTGCCAGATGTGCGCCACAATTGTAACGCATCTGCTCTACGCTGATCCCCTCATAGGAGGAGGACGGATATCCATAATAAACCCACAGGAACGTACATATCTTCATCTGATCCCCGGGGGAAACCAGAGTTCTTGCCTCTTCCGGGGTGACGATCACAATCTCACCGGGTCCCAGTTCTCTGTAATCTTCATATCCCAGATTCAGATATGCGAAGCTTTCGAAGGAAATGCAGAAGCCTTCCTCTTTTCTGCCGATGACAACCGGCGTTCTGCCCATTTTGTCTCTGGCAGCATAAATTCCTTTCGGTGTCAGAAGTGCCATTGTCATGGAACCCTCAATCATCTCCTGGGCATAGCGGATACCATCGATCAGATTATCCTTCTGGTTGATGATTGCCGCAACCAGTTCCGTAGCATTGATGTCCCCGCTGCTCATTTCCAGAAAGTGAGCATGTCCCATGTCAAATATTTTCTGGATGATCTCATCCATGTTGTTGATCTTACCAACAGTCATAATGGCATAGGTTCCATGATGGGAACGAACCAGAAGGGGCTGGGGCTCAAAATCGGAAATGCATCCGATGCCCATATGTCCATGCATCTGGTTTACATCTTTATCAAACTTGGTTCTAAAAGGCGCATTTTCAATATTATGAATCGCTCTGTCAAACCCGCTATCCTTACTGTAAACCGTCATGCCGGCTCTTCTTGTACCCAGATGGGAATGGTAATCCGTACCAAAAAACAAGTCAAATACACAGTCTGTTTTTAATGCTGCACCAAAAAATCCACCCACGTGATTTTCCTCCTTTTGTCATCAGCTGTACACTCTGAACTGGTTGTACTTCCATATATGATAATTCTATTTCATAACGGCGACATCGCACCAGCATCATTCTATCATTTTTTCCCGGATAACACACCTGTTTTTTTGTCAAACAGATAAAAAGAATGTGCCTTGGCACATTCTCTCAAACAGTTTCTTTTTTACTTTGCAAAATCACTTTTTTTCTTTTTCAGGCTTTTTCTCTTCCCCGGTCAGTTCTCTGTAACCATCCAGCACCTTCTCGATCATGAGTTTCTTCACATACACGTCAAACCCAAGAAGTCCGATAAAGGTAAAAAGCTGTAATTCCTGTCTTTTCTCATCATCCACATCAGCAAACGTTTTCTGTGCCGTTTCGAACTTTGCCAGAACATCCTGTTTCATGCGTTCCACTTCCGGTTTTTCCAACCGGAAAATTTCTTCGTACACGGCAGCCAGATCCATCTGCCCCTCTTTTCCAAAAAAGTCCTTTGTAATAGGAGACAACAGGGTCTGAATGTCATTGATGGAAAGAAGCCCTTTATAATAGTAGATAAAGATCAGAAGCAGCACATGCTCCTTGGAATATTTCTTCTTGATGGGCGGAGGAAGCAGATCATTCTTGGCATAATTGTTGATCATGGTCTTGGTCAGTACCTTGTCCTCATCCGGGTGTCTGGTTGTATTTTTCAGCCTGGAATCCATAAACGTGGTCACCTGATCCATATACAAGTCAATGTCAGGGATATCCTCTGCCTTAATGTATTCGATTCGATCCATGCTATCCATGATACTTTGCATCAAGTTCTGTACATCTATTGTCATTTATACTGCACCTTTCACTTTCCCACCGGTCATCTGTTTCCAAACCATCACCGGAAACAAAAACTTACGCGGATCTGTTCCGGTTTCTTCTCCCGGATCGAGCTTCTCTATTACACTACCACTACATTATATAGTTTTTCTTACTACATAACAAGTATTTCGCTGTTTTTTGATTACGCTCTTTACTTTAGCACAGTAATGTGTTACATTCAACTTGCTGACACATTACTATTTTAAAGTGTGAAAGTGAAAGGTTGGTTAGACTATGAATAAGAAAATACAAACACAGGCAGTAGATCAACTGTTTGATGCTATTTTAAGCTTACAGAATAAAAAGGAATGCTACGATTTCTTCGAAGATTTGTGCACTGTAAACGAACTGTTATCATTGTCCCAGCGTTTCGAGGTTGCATCCATGCTGGTGGAACATAAGACCTATCTGGAAATTGCCGAGAAGACCGGTGCATCCACAGCTACTATCAGCCGTGTTAACCGGGCATTGAATTACGGCAGCGACGGTTATGATCTGGCCCTTGGCCGTATCAAGCCACAGGCAGAATAGTCATCCTTTCTGTGTCGCAGTTGTTAGAACTGTTTCTACAGTTTTTCATAAAGATACAAAAATTCTCATAAAGGTACAAAAAGCCCCGACTCATGGGAGCAATGTTAAACATAATGGCATTGCTCATAAGAGTCGAGGCTTTTTTATATACGGATTTCAATATCATGCAATTCTTAATCTTGCAATTCTTTAGCCATCAATTTTAATGACTTCCATGGGGTCAACATTCTCTCCATCCTTCAATATTTCATACCCCACCTTCTGGTTCTTATCTCCGATCACAAAGAGAACGGAGCTGGTTACCACCTTGTCCCCTTCTTTTACCATAGGAGAACCGTCATTGTAATAAACAGATTTATAACCATTGTCATGATCGATCAGGATTTTATTGGCATACTTATCATCGGAAGTGATCTCTTCCACCACACCCTCACCGGAAGCAATCACACTGCTGTCTTCAGATGCCGTGAAAATCATTCTATAGGGTGTTTTCTCGTCTTCTGATTTCTCCATGGACGCGGAAGAAGAAAGCGGGAATCCGGTTGGCATATGAGCGATCGTTTCCTCTTTCACCTGCTGGTTTTCCTGTTTCACTTTCTCATTTACTGTATCACTTAATACGGTAACCTTCTTAGTCAACTCACCATTCTGTGTTTCCAGTTCGCTTCTTTGCTGTTCTGTGGCTTCATATTTCGCAGTCATTGCATTAAGCTGCCCCTGCAATTTGTACGCCTTATCCTGGGTCAGTTTCCAGCCGATGAATGGAATAATGATCAGAAGTAACACCAGAATCACGATAAAGTTCATAGTTTTCTGGGAAACTCCCATCTGGCGAATCTGTCCATCTTTACCATCTAAAAAAAGCATCATATGGTATCCGGTTTTAGCCTTTGTACTACCATTGTTTCCTTTCTCTGACATGCAATTACCTCCATCATGCTAATTACAAATACGGGCACAGTATAACACACATTTCATTCATAAGGCAAATGTGGCGTTGCTTCTTTACTTTTAATAACACTTGTGATATTCTGTCATTGTTGTATGTTCAACATATTTTTTATTTTTTCGGAGGTATCTAAAATGAACAAAGGTACAGTAAAATGGTTCAATAACCAAAAAGGTTATGGCTTCATCTCCGACGAGCAGGGCAACGATGTATTCGTTCACTACTCCGGAATCGCAGCTGAAGGCTTCAAGTCTCTTGAAGAAGGTCAGGCTGTTGAGTTTGAAGTAACAGAAGGCGAAAAAGGACCTCAGGCTGTAAACGTTGTAAGACTCTAATTCGAACGACCGGCTTGGAACACTAATCAGTAAATCGATGTACCTGTTCTTTCATATAATGACACATTAGATAAGAGAATTTGCTATATTGTTTTGACGGATTAAGAGAAAAGACTTATCAGACGATAGGTCTTTTTTCTTTGCAATGGTTTATGTCTCGTTGCGCTATTCGTTATTACATTTCTTCACCACATCTTCAAACTTCAGATACCCGCCAAACAGATCCAGTGCACTGCCGATGGTCACATGTACCGATCCGCCGCCCAGCTTCCGGATCAGCTCCAAATCCTCCATAGCATGTACACCTCCTGCATAGGTGGCGGGAATGGGACTGCTCTCACCAAGCAATTGCACCAGTTCTGCTTCGATACCGGCAGATTTTCCTTCCACATCTACGGCGTGGATCAGATACTCATCACAGTATTCTGCCAATCTGTTCAGGGTCTCCTCCGTTACCTGCACCCGGGTAAATTTCTGCCATCTGTCAGTCACAATGTAATAAGCCCCGTCTGCACTTTTCCGGCAACTCAGATCAAGCACCAGCTGTTTTTTGCCAACCCGTTCAGACAATAACCTCAAACGTTCCAAATCTATCTTTCCGTCCCGAAACACATACGAAGTGACGATCACATGGGAAGCCCCCGCATCCAAATACACACCTGCATTCTCTGCAGTAATGCCGCCGCCGATCTGCATCCCCCCGGGGTAAGCCCTAAGAGCCCCCATGGCCTGGGCTTTTGTAGCCTCATAATATTCACTGGTAACAGGATTCAGCAAAATAATATGACCGTTTTTCAATCCATATTCTTTATATAATTCCGCATAAAAAGAAGCGTCCTTGGCAGCCACGAAGTTTTCTTTCGCCTGATCTTTATGATCCTGCAGACTGCCGCCTACAATCTGTTTTACTTTTCCGTTGTGAATATCAATGCATGGACGAAATTCCATATTTTAACAACCTTTCTTTTCTTTTTCCCCGTATAGTTGCTTATAAAGTGCATACCCTAGAAAAAGCAGAATCAATAGTTCTGCGTTCATCATAGATATGAAGAAGGGACGGTTTTTACTTTATGAAACAGAAAAAAATCATTATTTCTCTACTTCTAATGTGCCTCACCCTGAATCTTGTAACAGCCTGTGGAACCAACAACTCGGTAACACAGGGAACCGACAACACCGACAAAACTACGCCGGACAACAACATGGACAACAATCGTGATGAAGTAGCGCCGAATACCACGGACAATACTGTCACCGATAACACGGTGGACAACAATCCGATCACCAATGATGTCCAGGATCCTTTGGATGGAGATGTATTGCCCAATGATACCATGACGGATGATACCATAACAAATGATACTGCCGTCGGGCCTCACGACAATTCCGCTCTGGATGACGTAGGAAATGCAATCGAAGACACCACAGAAGGTGTGACAAACGCTGCCAAGGATGTTGCCGGTGGCGTCAAAAACACCGTGGATGATCTGGCAAACGGAGCCAAAAATGCAGTAGATGATGTAACGCGGTAGTTATTCTGTTACAAAGGAGCGGTGCCATATGGTACCGCTCCACTCTTTTATACGCCTTTTTCGATAATGATACCTTCCCGGTATGCCTGAAGCAATAACTCCAGCTGATGAATGGATTCCTTCAGTTCCTCACCGATGTCCGTATCTTTGATTTTCTTTCTCTTGGGATAAGTTTCTACAATAAAGGAATCCGAGAAAATATCCTGTTCCTTCATAATCGCTGCTTCTGCAGATTCGAAGGGTTCATGGGCAACCAGACGCAGGCCGTAGGAATTGGACACCAAAGTATAACCTGCAATGCCTGTTTTTTCCTGGTATGCTTTGGAAAATCCGCCATCAATAACAAGCAGCTTCCCGCCACATTTGACCGGGGTTTCCCCTTTCTTCAGTTCTACCGGCACGTGTCCGTTGACAATATGGGAGCAGCTCTCATCCAGACCAAATTCCCGCAAAATCTTATTGATTACATTTTCGTCGTCCAAAAATCTGTAATAGCTGTTCTTGACCTCTCTTTGCGCCTCTTTGTTATCTACAAAGTAGCGTTCAAAGGTAGCCATTTTATCCTTTCCGAACACAGGCGAATTAGGACCTGCCCAGATATACCAAAGGATATCCTGTCCCTTCTTCTTTTCTTCCCTGTCATGGGAATAGCAGCCCTTTCTGGCATAGTGATCCAGTGCATCATAAAGAGCTTTACCACTGTATTCCTGTCCGTAAATATTGACTTTCTTAAAGTTGCCTTCTTCGTCCAGAGGCACACACCCATGATACAGCAGATTGGAGTTATATACCTTATACAAGCCCCCCTTAGAGAAGAGAAAACGGATATGTTTCTGCAGCTTCTCACAATGTACGAAGCCGTGACGCAGACGCTTTACCACATCTGCCTCTTCCGGTGTCAGCTCATAGGGATTCTTGGGATCCACAGTAGGAAAATCGGTATCCGTCATATCGTACCATGTACCACCGATGAGAACCTGCTTTTTATCAAAATCAATCTTATCCAACAATAATCTGTCATCCATCTCAAATTCCGGATGATTTTTGATCAGCTGGCCTTCCAGCTTGAACTGGATAATGGTAATCGCTTTATGCATCTTCTGATCCAGCTGCAGATTTTTTGTATCATAAGCACTGTTATACTTGATTTTAAAGGCATCGCAATTTACATCATTGTAGGTTTCCAATGCAAAGGTAGCCAAGGGAATCAGATTAATGCCGTAGCCCTCTTCCAGAATGTCCAGATTACCGTATCGTGCCGAAAAACGGATCACGTTGGCCATGCAGGCGGTATTGCCACAGGCCGCACCCATCCATACCACATCATGATTGCCCCACTGCACGTCCACCGAATGATACTGACGAAGGGTATCCATAATCATGTGGGGGCCGGGACCTCTGTCATAAATATCCCCTACAATATGAAGGTGGTCGATAACCAGTCTCTGAACCAGGTAGCTCAGGGCAACGATAAATTCGGGAGCCCGTCCGATTCTGATAATCGTATGAATGATCTCATTGTAGTAAGCCTCTTTATCCTGCACCTCTGCCTTTTCATTGATCAACTCTTCAATAATATAGGCAAAATCAGAGGGTAATGCTCTTCTCACCTTGGATCTGGTGTATTTGGAAGACACACGCTTGGTAATCTGCACCAGACGATATAGGGTGATTTTGTACCAGTCTTCGATATTGTCCTCGGTCTGCTGCACCAGATCCAGCTTTTCCTCGGGATAATAAATCAACGTAGCAAGGCTCTTCTTATCCTTATTACTTAAGGTATTGCCAAATTCCTCGTCTATTTTTCTGCGTACGGAGCCGGAACCGTTTTTTAACACATGGTTGAACTGTTCATATTCTCCGTGAATATCGGTCAAAAAATGCTCTGTGGATTTAGGCAGATTCAAAATAGCCTGCAGATTGATAATCTCTGTTGCAGCGGAAGCAATGGTGGGATACTGCTTTGCCATGCTCTTTAAGTACTTTAATTCTATACTTTCCATGAATATATCCAGTTCTTTCTACTTACTACGAATTTCTAACATTTCTTAACAGGAATGATTCGTCTTCCATCATTTCCTTTGCATCGATAACTATTCACCGATCACCTGCTGCATATCATACATGCCCGGTGCCTTTCCGGCAAGGAATTTGGCCGCTTCAATGGCACCTTTTGCAAAAACGCCTCTGGAGTATGCTCTGTGGGAAATCGTGATTACCTCGTCGGGACCGCAGAAAAGAACATCGTGGTCTCCCACAATGGAGCCGCCTCTGACTGCGGAAATACCGATTTCCTTTTCCGGTCTCTTCTCTCTTCTAGTACTTCTGTCGTACACATATTCATATTTGGGATCCAGTTCCTCATTGATTGCATCCGCAAGTGCAAGAGCCGTGCCGGAGGGCGCATCCAGTTTCTGATTATGATGCTTTTCCACGATCTCAATATCAAAACCTGCCGGTGCAAAGGTCTTGGTGGCTTCCTTCAAAAGCTTCATCAGTACATTGATACCCAGAGACATATTGGCAGATTTCAGGATAGCAATCTCTTCAGATTTCTTTTTCATAAAGGAAAGCTGTTCCTCAGAAAAGCCTGTGGTGCAAAGTACACAGGGAAGTTTCTTTCCCACACAGTCCACCAACAGATTTTCCATCGCATTGGCACTGCTGAAGTCAATCACCACATCCGCTTCTTCCTGTACCTGTCCAACGGAAAGATATACCGGATACGCATTGTGTCCATCATCCCAGGCATCTACACCGGCAACAATTACCGCATTTTCGTCCTTTTTACATAACTCTGTAATAAACTGCCCCATTCTGCCGTTACAACCGTGCATAATAATTCTTGTCATCTCTTTATCCTCCTTGAACTCTGTAACTGTTCGTCCCTCTGAGTCGTGTCTCATTGTGGCATTGTGTTCCTACGTTGTCGGGAACACAATGCCACAAGGGACTTTTTCAAAAGCCGTATGAGTTCCGAACAGTTACAACTATGCCCCCGACACTTCTGCCGGGGGCAAAT